>JAOASB010000016.1 GCA_025210375.1 Maledivibacter sp.
ACATGCTTAAGAAGCTAAAGACTGCCGATGAAATGTATCTGTGTTACAAAAAATACATAAGAAATAAAAAAGTCAATTAAATTGTAAGACCAGGAATCAATCCTGGTCTTTATTATTTAATTCAAGTATCTCTCTCACTCTAGAACCACTTAGAATCTTTTCTCTGGCTAAATCTTCACTCAGTCTTAATATCTTATCTTTATTTTCTAAAATAATTTTCTTTGTATCTGCATAAAGTGGATCAACAATTTTTCTGTATACATTTTGTTTTTCATCGGAAGTTAAAACATCCCATGTTATAGGCCCAAGTTCAGTAAGACCATTATTCACTAAGGCTATTACAGATTTCTCAATGCTTTTTATGTCACTTCCTGCACCGTATGTTGCTTCCCCTTCATCGGATAGGAGTTCTTGTGCTAAAAGCCCGGCCAATGAAACTTGTATATCGTTATAAAAATCTTCTTTAAAAACAAATTCACTAGTTGTTCTATGGATTCCCAGTGGTAATTTTCTTGATTTTTTACTATATATATATCTATCTACCCTATCTTTATCCTTTGCATTAAATATCCTTAACTCTATTGTTTTTTCTGGCTTTAATATTTCATTGACTAAACAATGTCCACTTTCATGTACAGCAATACGCTTAAGCTCTTCATTAGTATTTTCGACATGTTCACTTGGAAACATTTCTAAATATATGATCGAGTATATTGGCAGTAAAGTAATATTTATACAAATAGAAATAGCAATTATTTTTTTTAACACTTTTAATTTGGATTTATTTCTTTTTTCATATTGATCATTTGGATTTTCAATAGGTTTTTTAAGGGAATATATCAAAGCCAAATATATTAATATCATAAAAGTTGTAGTTATTATAGGTTTAAAACTTGAATTAGCTTTTCCTAGATATCTATAATATTCTTTAAATGTTACAAACTGATTAATTGTAAAATATGCTAATCCTAAAACCACTACTAGAACAAATAATAAACCAATTTGAAAAATCATGTCCTTGAAACGCGAATATTCTTCTTTCTTATTTTCATTTAATTTTTCAGAAATTTCTTCTGTAATTTCATTTAATTCAGTATTCATAAGCTCCCTCCTTTTTTGTTTTAAATTTGCCCTTTTATATTTTAAAGGAATATTATTCTAAAATCAACTTTTTATCGATTGTTATCATTATTTTAAACTACGGAATCAGTTTTGTTTATCCATATATATCTATAATTCTATAAGCCACAAATAGCATTGCTCCTATAGACAACACCGTTTCTATACTTCCTCCTGTACTGAAACGCAAAGGAGCTTTGTAATTTTTATCATCAATAGGATACAAAGCTTCTATTCCATGTTCTGTAAAAAAGTCTGATACAAGATGTGAAACGTAGCCTACCATAAAGCTTTTTCCTTGGTCTACATATCCATACTTTTGTGTGAAAAGGTGTACTGTTATATAAAATATGAATACCCCAGCTAATGAATGAGTAAATCCTCTATGATGGGATATCCCAATCATTATTGAAATTGCTCCAATGAAATTTAGTAATGTACTATTAAATTTTATGTAATTACTATAAAGTAATAATGAACCCAATAAACAATAAACAAACATCTTAGTGGCTTTATTCCTTTTTACAGGTAATATTTTTTGATTCAATTTGCTTTTGGGATGATCAAGATCCGGAATCATAGATCCAAAAGCTGCAGATAAAACAGTAGTTACTGTTAATGGAATACTAAGTGCTGGATTTACTAAAAAAGCAGTAGCAGTTCCTAGTGTTACATGACTTTTTACATTCATTTTTATCATTTCCTTTCTTAAATAACAAAGCATAAAAAAACAGCCTTTAAATTAATTTATACGGGCTTTTTATAAAGAAGGTGTACCTATACTACCTTTAATTGCATGTAGCTTCCTTCATTGATTCATATGGATCTAAAACATTATTAATATTTTCAATAAATAGTTTAGTTAGTCTTGGATCAAATTGGGTTCCAGCTCCATCCACAATGATCTTCAGAGCTTCCTTTTTTGTATATACCTTTTTTCTATAAGTTCTTTCACTTGTTAATGCATCGTATACATCGGTTATTGAAATAATCCTAGATAAAAAAGGTATGTTGTTTTCTAAAAGTCCATCTGGATATCCCTTACCATCCCATTTTTCATGATGATATCTTACTACATTAGAGTAAGCTTTAAGCTCAGGAATAAGTAGTATATACTGCTCACCGAATATCGAATGTGTCTCTATGGCTTTCCTTTCACGTTCATTTAAAGCTCCGGGTTTATTAAGTATAGATTTCTTTATCCTAGCCTTACCAATGTCATGAAGTAATGCTAAAGCATAAAGTCTATTTAATTCACTATTCTCCAAACCTAATACACAACCAAATTTTTTTGAATAAAAGGCAACTCTTTTTGAATGTTCTTTTTCTCTTTCCCCTAAGTTTTTTAGCAACAAAAAATTTTCAAATTTCCTCATTTAATTCATATCCTCCCTGGTAAAATACAGTTCATATACACTTTCCAAAATGGTTCCCAAAGAATGGTTCCCACCAAATTATCTATACCTGATTTAGATAATTTTTAGTATTTTCAAATACTCTGGACCTTTTTTGTTAAGGGAACCATTCCTCTGGGAACCATTTTTATTTTTATTCTTTTAAAGCTTTTGGATTAAACTTTTTCAAGAATTCATAAGCTTCGATTTGAGATATCCGTATATATGTTTTACTTCCGCGACCAGTTCCTGTCATTTCAATAACACCTTCTTTCTCCATTTCTTTTAAAATTCTTAGCAAATCTTCTTTTCTAATTCCAAGTTGTCCTCTTATAACATTTGTTGAAGGCAAGATAAGTGTTTCATCATCTGATCGATATGCTATTTCATTAACATAAATCCTTACTATCAAATCCTTATCAGAATAATTTGTAATATTACCCATATTTTCCTCATCGTCCATTTTATTGCTTACTCCTAAATAGTTATTATAAATTTCGTCTGTGTTTTTTGTATTTGAAATATCAATTGATTCCATATCTCCTTCTGTATAATTTAATGCTCTTTTCTTCCACCAATCAATTATTTTATCAATCTCCCTGTCACTTATATATGAACCCTGAAATCTTTCTGGATTTCTCATTTCTGTAGTGAACAAATATCCATCACCATTTCCTAGTAGTTTCTCTGCCCCTGCTTGGTCCAAGATAATTCTTGAATTTGTATTATCTTGAACTGCAAAGGCAATCCTTGCTGCAAGATTAGCCTTAATGACACCAGTTACTACATCCATGGAAGGTCTTTGAGTTGCAACTATTAGATGTATCCCTGCGGCCCTCGCTAGTTGACCAAGTCTTTGAATGCTTTCTTCCACTACTTCACCTACCAGAAGCATTAGGTCAGCAAGTTCATCGATCACAATGACTATTTTTTCCATACAATTACCATTATTTTTTTCGTTATATCTATCTATGTCTCTAACTCCAGCCTTAGCAAAGGCTTTATACCTTTTTCCCATCTCCTCAACTGCCCACTCTAAACCTTTAGCTGCCCTTTTAGGATCAGTTATTACTGGAAAAATGAGATGTGGTATTCCATTATAGTTACTTAGCTCCACTACTTTAGGATCAATTAAAATAAGTTTCATCTTCTCCGGTGTATTTTTTAGTATGAGACTTGTGATTATAGTATTTACACAAACACTTTTTCCTCCTCCAGTTTGTCCAGCAATTAAGATGTGAGGGCATTTAGCAATATTCAAAGTCTGTATTTCACCTATTGCCGTCCTACCTATAGGAATTTCTAAGGTCTTAGTAGGTAAATTTAAGACTTCCATAAGTACGTCTCTATGATAGATCATTCTACGCACCTTGTTAGGTATCTCAAAGCATAAACCGTCCTTGTCAGGCTTTATGGTTATATAGTCTACTCCCAAGGTCATAGCTATTTCCTTTTCGTACTTTGTAACCTGGGATATTCTTTCATCTCCAATGTTAGCAATAAATCTTGTTATTGCTGGGCCATTAAGAACTTTTTCAATTTTTATATAGTCAAGATCATACTTTTGAAAGCACCATATTAGTTCTTTCTTTAGTCCATCATCATTTATATCTTCTTTAGCATTATTACTTTCAAGAAGTGTAATTGGTGGACAATCCTTATTTATATGTAATGGTTCTTCTTGCTTCTTCTCTGGTATTGTTTCGATATTCTTTTTCGCAAAGTCAATTTCATAACAATTCTCTTTAGTTTCAGCATTTTTAGAAGAATTAACTTTTTCAACAAGAAATTTTAACACGTACTTAATTACATCTAATAAATTTTCAGCCATGAATACTGTGGCATTAAATATAATCTTAATATTTAACAAAGCCACTGAAGATAGTATCATTACTGTCCCAACTGATATAAAATCATATGCTATACTTTCATAGCCCTTTAAAGCCTTAAGGCTATTTATTTTTTCAACATTTAAATATACTAATCCTAAAGCTATAAATACTATAGAAACTATTATTATGTTTATTATCCATTGCTTTATCTTCTCAAGTAGCTTCTCCTTCATATTTGTCATTTTTAATTTTATATTTCCCTTGCTATTTGTAGTTCCTTTAGCCATGCCTTTAGCTCCTTTCTATTTAGCTCTATTTAGCAATTGTCTTAATAGCCTCCATAAATTCATCAGAATTATTGATTGCAAAGTTATAAATGTAGACTAAAAGATCCTTGCCTTTTTCCATTGATAAATTAAATATTTTTTTAATAAGGGGGTAATTCTGCTCCCAGTTTGAAAATAAAGCAAAAAGAGCCAACGCAACTGATATTCCCCTTGCAAAAACCATTATTTTAGGGAAAACATCTACAAACTTTACAAACATAGCCCCTATAATTAGTATTACTAATACTACCATTAATTTTTCATCCATACTAAGCACTCCTTATCCTTTAAATAACACCTTCACTCCTTGCTCTATTAAGGGTTTCTAAAATATATTTTCTAAGATCTGCAGCTACATCAACACGTAGATGTTCATTGCAATATTTATAATAATCATGTTTATCCTTTTCGGTTAAGTATGTATAGGCTTTTTGATTCTTTTTGTCCTCTTGATTTTTCTTTGGCCTTCCTTTAACTTTTTCTATAAGCTTTTTATTTGTATCTTTTAGGTTCTTAGCATTATATCTTTTAGGTTCATCGAATTTATGATTAACATCCCCACTGACTAGATTACTATTAGATTCTGATCTTGTTAGTTTAATTCTTCTCATATTAGAATCCGTCATAAAATTCCCTTCCTCAATTAATAGCCATTTATTAAACTATTTTATATATCTTTTTAAATATTTTTTAAGTGGTAAAAAAGTATTAACAAACTACTTTTTTACTGTTAATTTAGCAAAAAAAATAAAACCTAACTAATTCCTCTGGTCTTAATAAGCTCAAGCTCTTTGTGGGGAAGTTCTGCCCTTAAAATATCAAAGGCTTCCTTGTTATTCTTTTTCTGCCTAAATATAAAGCCATACTCAGGTAAGTCAAGCCACTCATTTACTACTTCCCTAGGTATGTTTCCTGAAGTAGCAATCTCTTCTATTAAATCCTTTTTAAGTGTAAATAATACGTTGTATTTAGCATTGTTCCATATACCTTTATTATCTTTTAATATCGTTGGATCATTGAAGCCAGCAATTTGCTGATAATTAAACTTTCTAGCGGTTGTAAAATTCCTGTATGCACTTTTCCTTGCTGGTGGTTTTTCAATAAGCCTTTGGAACTCATCGTCTACACCAAAACTGAACTGCATCTTTTTCAGTCTATCTCTTTTTACTTGCTGCCAAATCATTTGATCTATCATAAGTAATTTTGCTGTACCTATTTTTTCATCCAATCCATCATCCACCGATGATGCAATATAAAATACTGTAAGGGAAGTATCCTTAATCCAGTCAGAACTTTGTGCATATTTAAACATATGTTTTTGTCCACCTTCAAAATATGTCCAAAGGTCCTCCATAAGATCCATTGAACCTTTTTTAAATAAAATCTTAGGATCATCGGAGAAGGCATGCTCTTTTATATATTCATAAAGTATTCTAATTCCAACACCCTCCCTAATTTCCCATGTTGAAGGTTCTTCTTCATCTATACCTGCATCTTCCCACATTTTTAATAGAGCAAATTCTAATGCATTTCGTTTTTTAGTAGTAAATTCATCAACTAAAACACCTACAACACCCCTTGTTAATGTTTGTGCTTCAGTATATCTTGCTGCATCTGCTTTTTTAGCCTTTAATAGTTCAGACTCTGAAAGTCTTGAGGGATCTATTTCATTAAGTAGTGAAGGTTCGATTATTGTTGGATCAACAAACTTTCCGCTGGCAAGGGAATAATCCACCCATTCCCCACCATATTTCTCACAAATATCTAGGTATTCACCATCAACATCCTTAATATATCCCTTCATTCCAGCTGCAAGCATACCCTCTATAAGAGCCTTTATAAAGGCTGATTTTCCCGATCCTGTATCCCCTATTACAAGCATATTTTCATTGTCAGATGATGACATAAAATCTATAGATACTGCTGTACCATCCTTAATTCTATGTCCTATATAACAACCTATATCAGCCGATAGAGAACCATCCAGGAAAGGATAAAAGGCTGCTAGTGCGTCAAGATCCATTATCCTTCCGTGATAATCCTTAAGAAGCTCTAAGTCTCCTGCCATCCATGTAGCTGATAAAGCTCTTTGCTGCTCCATTTTAAGTTCATTATATTTAAAGCCCCATACATTTTTCATATTATGTTTTAGAGCCCTTATCTTTCTTTTAAATACTTTTTTATCGTCACAGGATATGGTGACTAATAAAAACACCTCTACATAGGCACTTTTCATTGCATCACCAGCTCCAGAATTTCGAAGATTGACTATTGCATCAAGTGCTGCTTTTTCTTCTTCCCTTGGAGCATCTGATAGCTTACCGGTGCTATGGGATTCTACGCTGGCCTGTAGTCTATCCATCTTCTTTGTCATTTTCCAGTCAAATTGTACATCTGCCCTTCTTATGTGGAGCATTGAATTTATACTTGCTCTTATGCCTGTTCTTTTGTCAGGTTTTGAGATGTCTCCATGATTAAATTCATATAGCATACCTGGAATAGCTCTATTAGGAAAACCGGTTATTAAGAAGGTTTTAACATTTGTATTCCCAACAATAATTTGATTTATCCTTGATCTAATGTTTATCAAAATTTATTCCTCCTCGTTTTACGTTTGAATCAGGGGTAAGCTGTGTCTTTATTCTAGATTTTATACTTCCACTACCAAGGCAAGCCCCATCAAATACCATCGCATCTTGTATCTCTTCTATATCTTCTTCTGCATCTCCATCTGGTCTTTTGAGAATCCTTATGGTGTACTCCGTTTTACTTGCATGTCTTGATAGATTATAATGATGCTCTATTCTTGCACTTTCAATTTCTCTAATTCCTTGAGGAAATTCAGATAACCTTTCAAGCCTTTTCTCTAACAGGGTGGATTTTTCTGAAGAACACGTAGAAAATACGCTAACTTCTGTCCCCATAGATACTGCTGCAAAAACTCTTTGTGCGAAATCCATGGCACGGCTTTCCTTGATTTCATCTGGACTTACCTCCCATGGGTCAACTGAATAGTCTATATATACAGCCTCTGAACCATCCTTATTTTTTACAATTGGTCCATACTCCTCAATATTGTTTAGCTGATCAAGGTCTTTAATACTTTTTTTATCACGTCTGAATCTTATAAGTCTTTTAAAATATCCTGGTAAATCTGCAGCCATAATTATGGTTGTAAAAAAAGCTACTGCAAGTACAAAGAAAACCCTAAACAAGGGAAAAGGGATTATAATGAATGATAAAGCAACGGATATAACCGTTGCTATGATCACACATATAAGCCCTGGAATACTGAGTATTTTACCTATTTTTATATCTTCCAGTATATCTGCTGGAACATTTCTTGGTCTTAGCATTATTTCACCCCTTAAGCATTATATGTTCCTAAATATCTTCCATTTTCAGGAGGTTCTACATCCTTTACATACATCCTAAGCTTTGTATCAAAATAATAAAAATTGCCCTTACTATCCTTCCAGTAGGGCAATTTAGAACTATATTTCTTGATTATGTCTTTTACTCCTTTTATATGTTTTTTCTCAATAACCAACCTATTGTTTTTTTCATCCTTCTTGCTTCCTGGTACAATAGCATAGGGCATATATCTTTCAACCTCTTCATATACACCATTATAAAATTCTTTGTTAGATAGGTCTATGTGCACATAATCACTTACCCTAAGGAAATCTTCAGATTGTCCTATATATGTAATATCATCAAGAAATTTATCCTTTGCTTTGTTATCAAGCCATATCAAATCTTCTTGCTTATGTTTTAGTCCGGTACTTTTAATATCCTTTACAATACTTTCTCTATGGTCCTTAGATTCCAAATTAAAATCAAAGGTACTATTGTCTTCAAGATGAAATTTTTCTATAAATTTCTTTCCGGATTCAATTTTATGTTCAATCTGTTTATAGTCAGCTTCTTTAAAGAATATATCAGTACCAACTTTATTATAGTCGATCCCCCATATATCAAATATTTTTTCAGCATGGGAATTTTCCTCTGACTTTATCAAAATAGTTCCATTTGGCATCCTTTGAATACCTTTTTCTGTAAACATTTTAAAGTCATATACTAAAGTTTTGAGTGCCTTTATTTCTTCTTCTGGGATACTTAAGTTATATACATCCTTATGACTTAAATGTTTTGAATTGATACGTTCCATAACATCATCAATATGTTTTAAATTTTTATTTATAAGCACTCCTTCGCTACCGGAAAGATTAAATTTTTCCATATGTTTATCTGTATAAACTTTCTTTATCACTTCTTCTACTCTATTTATACTGCTATCATTAATGAGTAACTTCCCATCTTCAACAGCTATTACAGATTCTGATAACCCTTCTTTTTTGAGTGCCTTTTCCAGGGCTATTTCACTAATCCCTACGGAAGATACTTCTTGTAGCATTTCTAGCTGTTCTTTATCAGGTCCCATGGAAAAATCCTTTACTATTTTTTCCCTTCTAGCTCTATCTAAAGCCGCTAACTTATACTGCTGTCTTGCCTCGGCTAGCCTATCCTTTGTTGATCCTGTAAATTCTCCCGATAACTTTTCACCAGCTATTTTTATATGTTCAGCTCCAGTTACTTCCATTTGACCACCTTTAGTCTCAAGTCCGTCTATTCCAAATCGATTACCTAATGTGTTAAAACCTCCTCCGGTTTTCTTTATTATCTCTCCATAATGTTTTTGAGCTTCAACTCCGGCAAGGGTGAATGGTTGTTTTACTGCCTTGATCACCCATATAAACCATACCCATATTGCCCCTACTAAAGCTAAAGTAAAAATAATACATGCTATAGTTTGTCTTCCTAGTCCTTCAAACTCACTTGCACGGTTTACATATACTGAAAATAACCAAGCTAAGTCAAATATATAGGAAAGTGCCAATGATCTTACATAAAGATTTATATATCCTATAGCAGGGCTTAGGTTTCCAGTAAAGCTACAGGCCGAGAACCAAAATGGTGAACCAGCACCAAGTAGTCCCAATACTCCATATCGGATATATCCAAATAAACCTATTAGCCAATTAATAGACATGGCCCAAACCATTGTTAAAAAACCTGATCCCCCTCTTTTTCTTGAGAAGGTCTGATACATTTTGGCCTTTTTATCGGTAAGGTCCCCTCCAAAGGCAAGTTTTAAAAGGGATTTACTAGTAAAACTATGGAATCCTACTTCTTCAGGATCTAGATCCTCTTGTAGTATAGCTGCCTTGTTTTCTTCCCTAAAGTACTCTGTAACTAAAGTCTCCCTTACCATTGCATTTGTCATCATATTCGATCCGTCAATTATTCGATCCGTTATATAAAGGGAAAAGTATGAACATATAAGGGCAACAACCAGGGCCTTAATCAGCTCTCCCGTAGGAATTCTTTTTCCTAGAAACGTCATGACTATGGTTATTCCCATACCAATAACAGCTAGAATTATGGCGAGTATGTAATTATTCCACCAAAGTTTTTGAATCCACTCAAAATTAATAAGTCTTGGGGTTAAAAATACCCATTTACTTATAAGACTTGAAGAGTTATTAAATGCATCTTCAAAGGTTTTTCCGATTGTTTTTGACAAGAGTATTTCTAGCCATCCTTCTTCTTCCACATCCTCAGCTTCTTCCGCCGCATAGGCGGTTATTGGGACCATGTTTACCGATATAAGTCCTATAAGAACCAATAAAATCAATAATCTCTGCCTCTTAAACTTCATATTCTTACCTCCCCTACATAGTTTCTAAAAAGACGTTAAATACATCCTTTGTTATATTATCAATTTCCAAA
The DNA here is from genome assembly GCA_025210375.1 of Maledivibacter sp. NCBI lineage: Bacteria > Bacillati > Bacillota > Clostridia > Peptostreptococcales > Caminicellaceae > Maledivibacter > Maledivibacter sp. Next base: position 10,465 of record JAOASB010000016.1, read on the forward strand.
ATATCTTCTATTACTCTTATCTTGAAAACCCTAGCACTTCCTTCAAATTCAACCTTTAGGTTAAATTTAGTTGCATTATCAATGGATTTTATAGTATTGAGATCTATACTACAGCCTTTTATTTTAAAGTTGTTTATTGTTTTTATTTCCTTTAATAGCCTTTCAAACTTTTCAAGGGTATCACAGGAAAATCTATTTGCAATTTCCATTTCATTCTCCTGGTAGAATTCTTTTGCCTTATTTTCTTCAAGCTTTTTAAATCTAGGTATCCATATAAGCAAAGCTTCGTTTATCCTTTCCTTTATGATTTTTTGCTTTTCAAAATTATAATAGTTATAAAGCTCATGGGAACCGTCGATAAATATTTCATTTATTTCTATTCCTCCCGATAGCTCCCGATGCTTTTGGTACTTTTCATCTTCTTCCTGAATTTTTGAATGATCTTGAAACTTCTTTATTTTAGTTATTTTATCTACATCGTCTTTAGTTTCATTAATCACATTTATTTTGTAATTAATGCTTGCGTAAATAAAAAACAGTGCTGTTAACACTGCTAATACAATAATTAAATATACTTTTTTATTCTTCATAACGGCTCCCTTTCCTATTCCTATGGATTTTTAAAGGTCCAAAACTGCTTTGCTTCATTTAGAATTATTCTAAAGTCCCAGGGCCTATTTTTTATATTAAATGGATCATAGGGATCATTTACTATTACATGACCATTCTCATCAATCCCAGCTAAAACTATAAAGTGCCCCTTTGATGTAAAGTGCCCAGGACCCATACTAGCTATTGCAGGGTTTCCCTCCTTGAGTTCATCTAAAACCCTTTGATAATCCTTTGTAGAATACTGATTAGATCTTATGTTATATTCATTAGCTATTATTCTAAAAAATCTCCATGTCGTCCCTTTAGGATCTTTGCATCCATTTTCAACTGAAATTCTAGCTGCATCTACTGGTGTTACTATATCCTTTGTTAAACCAGTTATAACCATACTTGCTGAAGTTGGACCGCATCCTCCACGACCTATTGTAGAATCTCCATATCTTATTTTTGACCATCTTGAGTCAATCTGTGAAAATCTTGGAATTGGAAGTAGTAGCTCTGAAGGTTCTATAACAATATCTCCTATAAATCCAAAAACTGGATTTTTAAGTTCGCTTACTATTTTCAAATGATCATCCAAATATTGGTCTATATAATTTTCCCTCATACCAGCCGCTATATAGTATCCTCCTGGATAAAGGGACACCGTTTCTCTGAAATCATCGGCATTCTCTTCCCCTATTCCAACATTGTCCAGAAACTGAGCAAATACTATAGAATTGTCTTCTTCTAAAACTTCCTCAATCTCTATTTTGTCATAGCTTTTATATTTTTTGATTTTTGTTATTGTCTTTTTAGTAGCATTTCCACTGTCATCATAGTCCCTATCAATGTTTTTGTCCTCAGCTATAAGCTGATCGAAAACTTGATGTCTTGTATATTTATAGTTTATCTTTTTAAGGGGAGTTATTATCTCTTTTATCTTTAGAGAAGGCTCTACCTTTGTGATATATCTCTTTACTTTCTTACTTGTACCTGTAGATTTCCATCCTTTTTGTGTCTTTTTATAATGTTTTCTTTCAATTATTGTTTTTTCATCCTCAATTGAGTCATATCTATTTGCCCCTACGGGTTCTTTTGACCCTATAGCATAGAATTTATAATTTAAATCGTCATAGGGCACTGTGGAGTCCCTATTTATATTAATTTTATGATTAGCCTTATCTTTATTTATAAAACTATTTGGCTGTTCAAAGAATTTAAATTTTATCTCCTTAAAGTATTCATAGGTATATGTAGGTAGTAAACTTTTCAATGTATAGTCCATCTTATCTTGCATCAAATAAAAATCCGTAGCACTTATTATTTGCCACGGAACCCTATAATCATATTCTATTTCCTTAAGATCAACTTCACCTTCTACCACTTCCTTTTTACTCAAGCTAAAATTATTAGTTTCTTTCTTTAACTTTATTTTCTGTATATTATGTTTGAATTTTTGCTGAGAATATGTTTCTTTTTCCCTTTCAAGGGCTTTTTTTATATCCTCTAGATATATTGGATAGTTATTAATTTTAAATATATCCTCCTGCATTTCATCGATAAGACCTTCGAGATCCTCCGATGCGATATCCACTCCCATTTCTATGCTTGAATCAGTATTCTTCTTTTTAAACATATCCATGAATATCATTTTAACTTTATATATACCTATTATTGGTATGAGCATGGACCATAGGAGTGCTATAATAACTGCTATTACCCCTATTACCATAAATCTTTTTCTATATTTTTTTATTATCTTTAATAGGCTCATAAAATCACCCCTTATATGTATGCTACCCTGTTTTTACCTTCTTTTTTTGCAACATATAAAAGATCGTCGGCTTTTTTAATTAGCTTTTGTGGATTTATATCTTCATTCGCAAAATCATTTGGATATGTTACAAGGCCAAAGCTGGATGTTACTTTTATAATCTTTTCTTCAATTTCAATTTCAATACTTTCAAGTTCTTTTCTTATATTTTCTATTCTTTCTATAACCAGCTCCTTATTCATCCTAGGAATACAAAATACTATTTCTTCTCCACCCTGCCTTGCTACCATATCTGCATGCCTAATGTTTTTACTGAAAATATTAGATACTATTTTTAGAACTTCGTCTCCAATGTCATGTCCATGATTATTATTAATATTACTGAAATTATCTATGTCTGCATAAACAATGGTCATGGGATAGTTTTCATTGTTTAAATTATCATCTATATATTCAATCAGAAAATCTCTTTTAGGGATTTGCATTAGTGGATCTAAATAGGCATATAATCCACTATTTATTATGTTTGCTATTTGATCTGCAAGGATTATTATTTGCGCCTCGTCTATTTTGTTAATGCTGCAGTTCTCAATTAACCAATATGCTATTACTTCACCGGAGGATAAAAGGGGGAATATATATGTACTTTTAACACTTCGATTCTTTGCAGTGGGATAGTCAAGATACATATCATCTTCAAAAGCTATACGGGAATTATTCTTGAGCATTTCAATAAAATCCATTTGACTACTATCGAACTCCATTTTATGATCTTTTATATTAGCAAGCTGTCTGGCCAAATTGTTGTCTGCTATATTTGTTTCTTTTAATACTAGATCCTTTGTATTTTGATTAATAAAAAAGAAGCTGCTATAATCCATCTGCAGCTCCTTAATTAATATAGTATTAATATCCTTAAGCACTTTTAATATATTCTTTTCTCTGCTACTTACCTCCATTATTTCTTTAATAATTTTGTATCTTTTAAGCTCCTTATTTTCTTTTTTAAGCCTATGACTTAGGATTATAAATCTAGTCATAGTTATTATTAATATTATGTTGAAAATCCATAAAACACTTTCCATAGCTTCACTCCCCTTGCATATTTCCCCTATGTTAAATCAAATTCACCTTTTCTCAAACATTAAATAAGTGTTTCCGTTTATTAAAAAATGTAGCAAAAATAAAATTTCTGTTCTTCATTGTCTCTATCAAGAATTTTTTATCGTCTTTCCATGCATCTACTAATTTAGGAATTACTTAAATAATTACTTTACACATACGATATATTTTTTGTCGGGTTTTATTTCAACGTCAAAGCCCTTATTTTTCAAACTATCTATAAACATATCAAATTTTTTAGAATTATTAATTACATCAGATACTATGTTCTCATAATTACTTACTTGAAATGTTGCTAATCGATGAATTATATCTCTAAGGTTAAATTCCCCTACATATCTTATTTGTTTTTTAATCAGCCCTCCTAGTCGTTTTTGAAAACACAATTTTTCTAATAGAGTAGTAAATGTTAAATCCCATATATATTTTCCCATAAATGTATGTATAGTGATTTTTAAATCTTCATCTTTTCGCTTTTCATCTAAAATATATGTTGAAATTATATCTGTACTTATATATTCTTCTAGCCTTTCGTCAAATAACTCTGTTATTATTTGTATTATTTTATTGCGTTCATCGTTAACTTTATTTTGAACATCGGTTTTATTCATCTTCAGTCTCCTTTCTTTTTTCACCGTCGCAGAACCTCAATTTTTTGATCGATCGCTAACTTGATTATTTAACGATCAATCAAAAATCTTATAGTTTGCGCTGTTTACTCAACCTTTTCACAGGAATCTCGACATCTATGTCGAATTATTAATCTTGGAGGTGATTCTGTGGATAAGAGAGAGCAAGCAGTCCTATTAGCTTCTTCTATTCTAAAAAGAAGTGCTGATATTGATGTGAGGTCTAATTTCAAAGATTCAGAAGAAATCTTAATACTCTTTCAGGATGTAAATGACGAAAGAAAACATGAAAAAGCTATAACCTTATCAGCACTTCTTGAATTAATCGAAAAATCTCTTTGATACATTTAGGTTAGTATGACTAGCCTAAATGTAAAGTTGGTGTAGTTTATCTTACTATTCTAACCACTTTGTAATGCCATGAGAGTTTCTTCTGTCCCTTCGGCAATTTTATCTGAAATACTGAAATTTTGTCCATCTTCATGACCTTTAAAATATATATCTTTATGCCCCTTAAATTTAATTGCTGTATTTACTGACCCTTCAAATTCTTTTTGTTCGTATTCTTCCACGACTTCTTTGTCCTTGACTAGAACCAGTCCCCATTCTTGATGTTTCTTTTTCTGTTCCTCAAATTGTTCTCTTAAACCTTCTATAAAACCTATTGCATAGTCATTTCCTAATCCTTTTACGCTTAAACCATCTTTTCTATACTTATATTGCAATTTCTTTATAGAATTATCTATGCAGTCAACAGCATATTCTAAAACTATATTACATACTTCAACATCTTCTTCTCTTCCAAAGAATACAATTGTATTGGTATTCTTAGTTTTAAAGAAGTGATAACAACCAAAATTATCCCCGATAAGTCTTGCTAAATGTGCTTTCCATTTAGCTTTTGTAAATGTTATTTTACTCCTTTTTTCTTTTATGATGCTATTATGTATTTTAAAATCTTTAACTTCTTGCATTGATAGTTTATGCTTGATTAGCAACTCTTGGGCTTTTAGCATTGCTAATTCTGCTTCATGTTCATTACAACTTTCACTTAATGCAAGAAGTTTTTGTACTTTTTCTACTATCTTTACATTCATTCTTTCACCTTCTTTCACCGTCTCTAAACCTCAATTTTTTGATCGATCGCTAACTTGATTATTTAACGATCAATCAAAAATCTTATAGTTAGTCCTGGTCATTTTTTTCTATTGTTGTACCATTCTAAAAATTTCCCATGCAGTTCCTTTTCTGCATCTTTCCGTAACCCTGCTGCTTCTTCTGCTGTATCTTTACTCCCTAGAAAGTATCTTTTCCCTTGGAACTCTATTTGTGCCGTATATTTCCCATCCTTTTTTCTTAAATATACTCCCTTATACCCGGTTGTATTATTCTTATTAAGCTTATTGTTGTTAATGGCATTTAATCTAGTTCCAGCTACACAATTTTTCTCTTTAAATTCAAACATGTTTCTTGCTGCATTTTCTTTAGCTAATTCCCTATTTAAACAACCGCAACTTAGAGTATTTCCACTGATTAAATTGCTTACGCTTACATACACATCATTTCCACATTTACATTTACATTTCCAAATCACGCTTCCATGTCGTCTTTCCATAGTCGGCTCTATTGCTGTAAGCCTACCAAATTTTTGACTAGTAATATCCTTTGTTTGTCTAATCTTATTTCTTTTTACCACCTTTTCTGCCTTTAAGCAGCCGCAACTTTGAACATGCCCTTGCTCTAAGTTAGCTCTACTAGCATATACTTCCTTGTTTCCACAGTCGCACTCACATTTCCAAACTACACCCCCTTGTTGCCTTTTCGTAGTTGGTTCTATAGCTGTTAATCTACCGTACTTACGACCTGTAATATCTTTTATTCTAGTCATTATCATTTTCCTTCTTCTTCGGTAATAACTCTAATAATTTATCTTCTTTTACTATCCAAGGCTTTCCTTTGCCACCTATCTGTTCTTTATATTCATTGCAAAGTTTTTTAACAATTCTTTGTGTATTCCCTTGATCTAATCCGTACTTTTCACAGAAATCTTTTAATGGAATCCATCCTTTTTTTAAGCACTTATACATTGTGACAATCCTTTCCTTAATGGATTTAAGAACAAAGAGAAGCTTTAAAAGCCCTCTCTTTTCTTTTTTAGTTGGAATAATTTTTTTCTAATTCTAACATTTCTTCAAATGTTATTTCTTCTTCTAGGTTAGCATAACTGCTAAAATCTTCTCTTGCACAAGATTCTCCACAATCCCACGTGCCAGAGACAGGATTACTTCCACCATGTTCTTTTACCCATTCATTATGTTCTTCGATGTCCTTTCTCCATTCGTTATAAATCGCCTGTAATCTTTTATCCATCTTGTATCCCTCCATTTTTTATTCTTTACAAAAGAGTATTTATTATATAGATATATATCTATCATTTAAGTAGTTTCCTTTTAGATCATAGAAATTTTTATGAGAATTTGCATTTTTAGATCTCCAAGGGCAAGTTATGTATGCTCTTTTTTTACCATATCTTTCCCAGATGTTGAAGGTGATTTTAGCTTCTTCTGCATACTCTTCTTGGTAAACTTTTTCTACTTCTGCTAATTTTATAGATTCTTCTTCTGTAATATCTAAAGTTTTTTGTAATTCTAATACTCTTTCATCTTCTTTTTCTGATAGAAGAAACTTAATGCAAATACCAAGTTGAACTGAATAATTAACCTCTGGATATTCTTCTTTTATTTCCTTTGCTAATTTGTGAGCCTTTACCATAAGTTCTCTTGATATTTTCATTTGTCGTTCCCTCCATTTGATTTATTTGTTAATTATATTATACATTTTAGAATGTAATTCGTCAACACTCTAGAATGTATAATTTTATATTTCTTAAATGAAGGTGAACAAAATGTAAATTTAACGCTATACTCCTAGCCATCTTTTACAACTACTTAGACTCTTAAAATCTTCCGTCCATGCACTACCATCTGCATTATCTATGCCTATATAGATGCTATTACCATCCTTCTTTTCTATCGTGTAAAATAGTCCTAATGGTTTTCTAGTAGTTATAATTTCCTCGGCTTCTTTATTGGTAATTTTGGTTACTTTACTTTTTATTTCAATCACCTTCTTATAAAAGTTTTAGTGTTGTTACGCTATAAATCTTTGATTGATCGCTAACTGGATTCTTTAACGATCAATCAAAGGCATCATAAATAAGAATGATCTAGTCTGATTTTTTATTACCTTCTTATTCTATTGCATGAAGTACCCATAGCTCTGTGCAAATCTTATAAAAGTTTTTACTATGCCTTGCAAGAATATTTCAAAAGTAAACAGTAGTGTTAATAATGTAATTAATTGACTTCCAACCGTCTTTTTAGGTTTTATTGTATTAAAATAAAAATCATTTAATGCTTTCTTAATTGAAATTATATTTAATATAATGGTTGTAATAATTAATAACATTAAAATTGTTTTTATTATCGCAGTTGCGCTAGAATATATTTTGCTTAATGTTAGTAAGCTGCCATCACCAATGAAAGAATAATTATTATTGAAATAATAATAAGACCCTACCCCTATAATTATCAATAAAGATAATTTAAATATGCTCCCGAGGGATATATGGCTTAAGTTTTGTTGTCTAAGGAATGCTCTCATCGGGTTAATTAAAATTCTTTGAAAATACGAAACCTTCTTGTATTCCAATTCTTCTATATCATCTTGTATAATCTTTGTCACCCTAGATTCACTAATATTTATGTTCATTATTTTGTTTTCACATTCGTTATTTAGATACCAATCTATATAGGATTTTGCTTTTTCTTTGCTTTCTTCAAAGATAATTAATACAGTTCCATTTTTTCTGACAAATCTACATAAAAACTTATCCTTAGATCTATATCTTTTTAGATATGTATATATATTTCTTAAAACATTCTGTTTTCGCTTGCTTCCTATTTCACTGATCCTTTCTTCCAATTCATTATCATCAAGCTTCTCACAGTTCTCTTTAGTAAAAATTTTTATTATCCAAAATACTATTCCAAATAGCACAATAATTGTTCCTAGATAGAACAATATTATTCCATCAAGTCCAGCTAATTCTGAAATTATACTACCTATAAGACAAGTGGTTCCCCATACTAAGTAGAATACTGATCTTTTAAAACTGTCCCTAAAACTTCTTAAAATTTTTCTCATTCTTCCAGCCCCCTATTTTTCAAAAAACAATACAGGCTAGTAAAAGCCTGTATTGTTTATAAATTTATTTCCCTATGAATTTTTCAGTTCATTAATTGGTATTATCATCTTCGTACATGTGTCCCTTAATAGGAACTATAACATCTTGGCAAATATTTAATATTCCTCCAGGTGTGGAAGCTCCCTGGAGACTCACAGAAATTTTATAATCCCCATCGGAAGTATTAACCGGAATATAGTGCATTTTTTCATTCATATGACTTCGCGAATTAACCGGCAATTCAAATCTACCATTTGATCCTTTCATCTGGATGGTTTTGTCCGGCGAATAGAAAAATGTCCTTTGAACATTCTTTATTTGGCTTGGTCTATCATAGTTTGAAACGATATCAGCTTTGGCCTCAACTTCTATTCCATATCCAGATTTAATAAATCCCTGTTCTTTATTTATCCAATTAACATCAACATTAACATTGGTCAGTTTTGCATAGAACCTCACTGTATATCCATCTATAACAGTTACCGTCTTGCATTTTCTTTTTTCCCCGGAGCCAGTGCATTTCTTCTTGGTATGTGTCCATGTTTTAATTTTTTTACCGGAGCTATAACTCTTTTTGCTCCTGTACTCTGTCCATGTTACGTATGATGGACTGCATTTCTTTTCCTGTGCCTTGATTGTCCTTGAATTAATTGAGTAAGTGTTATTCTTCTCATTGCTTTCACTAATTTTATTATCATAATCGACTTTGGCTGCCATCTTAAATTGTGTTTCTATGTTTGGTGTTTGAAGTCCAAACATCACTTCGGCAACTTTCCCAGCCGGGACAAAAAAGTCTTTCTTTGAGACAGTACCTTCAACATCGAGCTTCAAGTTAGTTGCAATGTTTGTCGTTCCATTATTCCTAACCTTCACTATAACAGGAGAGTAAGACCCTGCTTGATATTCTCTATACTGAATGTCTATGACTTCAAGGTCAAAGGCTTCCTTTTCCTTGATTGGTATAAGGATTGAAATTTCATTGTCCTCCATTGTATTCTCCTCAATAATCGTACCATCTTCAAAGGTTGCCGAGTGCTTTTCGTTCATATTGAGCTTTGCAACAAGTTCAAAGGTATTCCGTTTATAATCCTCTGGAATGCCATAAATCAGACCTCCAGTTTGACTTTTTAAAGCTTCTATCGTATGGCCTGAGTCAACAAACATATGCTTTAATTTATCATTATACTGTAAATAATAATCAACCGTAACATCATAAGCGTCCTTAAGACACATGTTGTACACATCAAATTTTAATTCATAATCCTTATCATACTCTATTTCACTTGTCTCGTTTCTAATGTCCTTTATTGCCAAATTATCGGTTTTTGCTTCAACCCAATATTCGATAATTATTGGTATAAACACTATATACGCTTCAGCCCCTAGCTCATCTAACAAACTTTTTGCTGGAGGTATTTCGAATGTTTGATAAAGCACCTTGCCATTTTCAAGACTATGCCATCCGATCGCAGAACCTGGTGTATAATCAGTCTGCGGCGACTGAATCATAAAATAATCAATCAGTTTCTCTCCTGTCCATCCATTTTTTCCTGCCCATTCTATTTGATTGAGCCAATGAGTAGCATTTCGATCTCTATTAAAGGCCGACTTTTGAGGCCTTTTTTGATTCTCTATATTCGTATTCCAAGGCTTATATATCCAGTTTTTCTCCCAAGGTTTTTTACCTATATTAAAGTCATTAGGAAAGTCTTCATTTGTAAAGGGAGTACCATTAATATCATATCCCAGGTATCTATACTCCCCTGCCTTAAATTCATTATTTTCAATATCCTCTGGCTTTCCATATACAGCTAAGCCCTTTTTGAATAAAATCTCTACATTGAGCATACCTTTAAAGGTACTTAAAGGTACTGGAAGATTTAGATCTTCTACCGTAGGTTTTAACTCTCTAATGGCTTTTAAGTCTGACTTTATTTTAGGGTTAGGGTCCTCAGGATCTTCCCCTAATAATATATAGATATCTTCATCACTGTATTTAGATACGTTTAAGGGTTCTACTTTTGGAGTAAGTTCCGTATTATATTTTAAATTTACTATCCCATTGTTTAACTTTTTATCTATTACTTCTACGGAATCCGTTGAATGGTTATAGTAATTTTCAATAAAATTCTCTCTATCCTTACAAAACTTGTTAATAGGCCTTGTTAGTTCCTCCGTGGAAAACATAAAGCCAGGATCATAGGGATAAACTAAAACATTAAATATTTTATTAATATCCTCTTGGTCTTCAAACTGCCCAAGGTCAATTTTCTGCTCTATCTCAATATCCTCTCCTATCCCACCATTAATCCAATTTCCATCCTTGTCTTTGTATATTAGTATTCCTTTTTGTTCTAGCCTGTAATGTGGTACATATGCCACTAATTCCTTTCCCTGTGCCATTGTACTTATTGGATATCCTACAAACGATGTAAATAAAAAAAAGGCTAAAAGCCTTGATATGATTTTATTCATTGGCTTCGCCTCCTATGTATATACTAACTGCCATTTCACCTTTTGCACATGCAAAACTTCTCTTGTCATAAATAAACTCTTTTGCTTTTCCTTTAGTATATTCTGAATTCTTCATTGTATCAGTTACATAAGCATACACTGTTTCAAATTGAGTTGGATAATAAACTTTAAGCATTTCTTTAAGTACTGAAGAATCTTTCTTGTAGAACGTAGGATAAACTGTTATTAATGTATTGTTGTAGTACTCGCAATAGGATATCATTATCTCTGTATCATATAACCCTGTTTTTCCTTCTGAATTGTACATAATATCCTCTCCGGTATCTCTTCCTGCAACATATATATTTGAAACATTTTTAACAACTTCTTTTAGTTCATCATCTTTTAGATTTTGAACAATTTTCTCAATATTTTGTTCTGAAGGTGTTTGTGGTTGTACCACTTCCCCACTTTTAGTATCAACAGTTACTGTTTTTGTCTCTCCATTCCATCCAACCTTTGCCCCTAGAGCCTCTGAAACAAACCTTAATGGAACGAAAGTTCTATTAAAGTATATTTCTGCCTTGGTATCAAATTTTATGATTTCTGAATCAACTGTAGCCTCCATGGCACCTATTACTAATTCAATATGTTTTTGTTCTTGGTCTATAAATACAGTTCTCGTTTCTCCATTCCAATCAACCTTGGCTCCTAAAGCTTCTGCTATAAATCTTACTGGGACAACCGTCCTTTCCTGCTTGTTTATAAAGGGTTTAGCGTCTTTAAATTTTACCTCAACTTCATTTACAGTTACATTAACTATGTTATCAAAATTCTCATCAACTTTAATAAGGTTTCCATTTTCGTCCATCTTATAGTTGTTATCCTCGGCAAAACACGGTATAAGCAGTGCCAAAGTTAATGTCAGTACAATTATTAAGCTAATACATTTTCTCATATTTTCATCTCCTTAATCTATCTAATTTTTAGATTAGTTATTGTTGATTATATTTGATATAAAGTCTAGTATTGTATTTGCACTATCTATACTTTCCCGCGTCTCTTTATCTGTTATATCAATTGGAGTATCTGCAGGGTATCGGGTTTCTATATAGTAATCATCTAATGTATAGGTATGCTCTTTTATATCATCAAAAGACTCATCATATTTTTCACATCTTCTTAAAAGATAAGCTAAAGAATGCCCAGAAACAACTTCTCCTGACTTAAAAAGTAAAAATGCTTTAAGCATCTTTTCAGCTGCTTGCTGACAATGAAAAGTAATAATAGAATTTACTCCTTCATTAGCAAAAAGTATTTTGGCACTACTTAGATCTTCATTTGCTTTAATTATCCAGTCATTGTACCTTGTGCTGTCTGTCATATAATATCACTCCTTTATTAAGTATGTGATTTGCAAAAGTCCCTTTTTCCAGTAAATATTTTTTCCATTCCTCAATCGTATATATAAGAACATCTACAGGTTTATCAAAATCCAGTCCACTTTTAGCATAAATATATTTACTTATTTCCCTCCGCAATCTTCTTCTGTCCGTGGTTTCAATTATTATGCAAATATCAATATCGCTTTTTTCTGTTGCCGTCCCCTTTGCATATGATCCAAAAAGAATAATTTTTTTTGGATTGAAATTATCTACAATTCCTTTTTTCAATATTTCTATTAGCTCTTTACTCATACAAAGACTCCTTTCATATATGAAGCTTTGTTTGAAAGCCCTGTAATATCTTATCAATAAGGGCAATTCTTCTTTTGCCTAGTCGCTGCTTAATAGTCGGACTATATTCTGGACCATGGAACAACTTCTCTTTTTCATAATTTGCAAAATATATAATGTATTCCCTCATTTCTTCTTCAGTTATATCTCTGCTCCAGTAGGCATCAATTACTTTTTTCATTTCATGTGACAATTTCAAAACTGAACTTGGATGTCTTTGTATGTCCATTTTTTCACCTCAAACACATTTGTATGGTTTTCGTACTATTCGTATCATTATTGTATCATTTTCATACAAGTAATTCAACCATTATTTTACTATAATTACCATATCAAGGAGAACAAGTTAATGTTCTCCTTGATATTAAATGGATATATAAAGTCTTTTGCACCAAACTGATACAGATTATTTTGTTCAATCTCCACACTCTAATAATATTCTTTTTATTAATGTTACGGCTTCGGCCCTTGTAATTTCTTTACTTCCTTTAAAGCTTCCATCCTCATATCCTTTTAATATTCTCCCTGCAGTTTTAATTGACTCTTTATATTTTGAGTTGTCTATATCTGTGAACTTCACCTGGGAATCGGATTCAAACTCTAAAATTTTAGTTGTAAGATAAACTGCTTTTTCCCTTGTTAAAGGTGTATCTAATATAAAATCTATCTCATCTGCCTTTAAGCCCATAGTGGCATTAGCTATTTCGTAATAGCTCCAATGGGATCTGCTCAGGTCAATTGAGTTTAGCTTCTTATCTTCCTTATTAGTGATTAGTTTTACCTTGTTTAACATCACCAGGAACTCTTCAGTAGATACTATTTCATCTGGCCTGAAGGTATTATCCTCATAGCCATGGACAATCCCTTTCAAAATAGCGTTTTCTACAGTTTCTTTAGCCCAATGTTTTTCGATATCTGTGAGTTTTTGATCAAAAGGTTTAATATCAACTACTTTAAAGTTAATATTGCTAACCTTAGCTTCTGCCAGATCTACTACTCTTATAGTTGCTATCCCTTCATTTAAAGCTTTAACTTTTACATCATCTATTAATTTGATATTTTTACTATCGGTTTCAATTACAAGGTATTTACTATTTACATTTTGACCTTCTAATTCTAGATAATCTTTAACATTAATTTCTTTCCCCTTCAAAATAGTAAAAGCAACATTTTCCTCAATTTTTTGTATATTACTTCTAACACTTGAAATAGAATCCGCTACTATAACATATAGCTTAATATTTTCTTTATCTTTACTTGCTATTATCGTTCCGATTCCATTTTCATGGGCTTTAAGCACATAATCATTTATGCTTATGTTGCTACTCGTAGTCTCGAATGTAATGTTTTTGGTATTTTCAAATATATCTATTAACGCTTCATCGAAGGCGAGTGCTACATTCATTTGGCTTCCCTTTTCGACTATGATTCTTCTTTTGAAACTGTCATTATCATCTACTACCTTTATTAGGTATTGTATAGTTTTGTTTGTAGCTGTGTTTGTTATACTTACAACTATATCGCCTTTACCTATTATGTTTATTTTCCCATCCTTAATAGTTGCATTACCTTGAGTGATTTTGATATCTAAATCTTTCTTCTCAACATACTTTCCTAATTTATCAATTATTTTGTCTAATATATCTTCAACATCAATTTGCGAACCCTTACCTACTTTAAGTGGATTCTCAGGATTTATGGTTTCATGTATTATTCCATTCCCATCTGCAATTATTTCATTTGATTGTGTAAAGTTACCTTCTTTATCTCTAACTGTTACAATTAATTTTGTTCCCGTATCAAACTCTTTCCTGTTTTCATTTTGCCAATTTACTTCTGCCCATTTAGTTTTTGAAGCAAGTAAGCTAATATCTAACGCATCATCTATACTTGCAACAAGTACCCCTTCACCAAGGACAAATTTTTCTTTCATGGCTGCTTGTTTTTTCCCTGTTATATCAAATTTATAGGCCTTACTATGTAATTTAACATTATCCTTAGCTATTACATTAATTCTGTTATTACGAATGACTATGCTTTCTATAATTGGTGCCGTTCTATCCTTGGTCATCTTTTCAATCTCTTTGAATGCCAGTTCTTTATTTCCCTTTAATATACTTAATCTTACTATATATTTTGTGCTATCTTGTAGTTTTGGAATTTCAACATTTTCAGGTTCATTAAGGATTTTAGTATAAACTAGATTCATATTATCCTTTTTTATAATATCTAACCTATATCTATAATCATCACCTATATACTTATTTTTTAATTTGTTTGATATATTAATAGAGATTTTCCCTTCATTACTATTAAGCTCCGTATCCTCGGATTTTATATCTGTATCATTAATTGTGTCTATAATATCTTCCTTTAATTCTTCATCAATATTTGGGTCAGTAATAACTATATCTTCATCATTGGAATTATTGTTGTTATGTTTTTTACCATATATGGAATCCTTAATTTCATCTGAAACTTCTCCATAGATAATTTCATCATAATCGTTAACAGTGATTTCTTTCTCAGTGGTGTTATTAAAACTATCCTTTAGTAAGATTTTTAGGGTATTTGGTGCATTTATGGCTATATGATTGTCCTTATAATATTTTGTATCATCTACATCTAGGTACATCCTTCCTACTGCTTTGATACCATCTGTGCTAGTCAATTCCTTCTCCACATAGGAACCCTCTTTAAATTTAAATCCATATGGTTTTATAGCAAGCTTATAATTATCCATGCCTAATACATATACTTCGCCTTTCAATCTGTAAATACCAGTTATTATCGGTGCTATAGTATCAGGATATGTACTGTCAAATATAGTCCTACTATATAAAATATCCTTATAGTAAATCTCAATAATTATCCTGTAAGTATGTCCCATTTTTGCTCCTGATATTTCGATATTTCCACCTGTACTTGTGGTATTAGATATTACATTACTATTATCTTCTAAATCTATAACACTCAACCTATATTCACCCTTATCTAAGTTAGGTAAAACCAAGATAACCGGATCATTGTCAAAATCAATATGTATTTTGTTTATTTGATCTTCAAAATATGCCTTGTCACTCACCTTTTTCAAAATCTTATCTCTTTCTGCTTTTATGTCTTCAAGTTCCTTTATAAAATCATCCTTTTCTTTTCCATCGGGCAGTGAACTTATTTGATTTTCTAATTCATCTATTGATTTATTTAAATCATCTATACCTGTTGGGAGATCAATTTCCTTAGTATTCTTTAAATCATCAAGTTTTTTATTTATCTCGGTGATCTTATCTCTTATTCTATCCTTTAGGTTCTTTACTACAACCACAGTTCTAGTTTTTGAAGCCTTTGTACCAAGTGGATTTTCTGCTTCATATGTTAATATGTATTCTCCTAGTTTTGAAGTGTCTACACTTCCTAAAACTTTCACTGCATAGTTAGATGTTGCTCCTGGATCAATGAATGTACTTTCTCTCTCTGTCTCTATTAACTTAGCTCCATTTAGTTCTACATAGGGATTAATTACAATGCTGCCATTCCACTTCGTATTAGCTGTTCCACTCTTACCATCATTTGCTGTAATATTTATTCCCTCAAATTGTCCTGAATTTAATTCTGTACCCGTCCATGATAATGACCAATGGGAATTTGCTGAAGTATCAATACTTGTGGATTTTGTAATGCCCCCCAAAACACCTTTTATTGTTACTGTATCCCCCTCTGTATCTGTTATGGTTCCTTCCAGTATAAAGGAGCCATCGTAGTTAATTGCATTTTGTTCTTCTATAGTAGTTATGCTTACTGTTGGAGACGTATTTGTAATAAAGCTATCTAATGCTAGGTACTTAGGATTTTCTACACCATCACAATTCCTTGTCATGACCCATAATTCATATTCCGTTTCTATTGTAAGTCCTGTAAGTTCTCTAGTTGTATCTGCGCTCCAATCTGAGGTTGAAATATTAGATCCATTCTCACCGGCTCCTTTAAGTTTTAGTTCTAATTTATGTTCTGGTGGTTGTCCCTGTGGTGCATTAGCTATTTCAAAGGTTATTGATGTCCCTACACTATCTGATATTGATATGTTTTCAGGATTTAAAGCTTTGGTATAAATCTTAGCTATAGGAGAGTATCGGCTTTCGTTGTCTAGACTATCCTTAGCTTTGTATTTATAAGTGTACTGTGTATTTGCTACTAATCCTGTATCTGAATATGGGCTTGTATCGATCCATGAAGTTATGTCTGAGTCGTCCCTATTATATAGAAATGGTGCTACATTTAAATTACTCGGGTCATTTGCATTTGGTGTGATTTGTATTTCCGTATTGCTTATAACTCTTACTGTAGGTACATTTGATGTTGGACCTGTATTATCTACTATAAAACTTCTAGTTATTTCATTTGATTTGCCACCTTTATCATCTTCACACCATATTTTTATATTATTATTACCTTCGCTCAAACTATCATCTACAGATATAGTATAATTGCTAAAGTTTTGAGTGTTACCATTAGCTAAAAAACTATCAATATTTATATTCTCATGTCCTAAAACCGGGTTATTTGACCTATCTAATATACTATAGTAAACTGTTAAATTATCGCCAGCATCATCATCCTTTACATTTCCTTCTATTGAAATGCTATTGTGACCTACTTTCTTACTAAAATATTCATTTTCGGTAGGTTTGTTTATACCTATTGTTGGGTTGCTGTTGTCTGTATATTTTAGTGTTACTGTATAACCGTAGTAATCATCATATCCCCCTTTGTAGACTGTTCCTGAATAGTTCTGTTTCCAACTTCGTGTATCTGACTTATATATAGGTCCTCCATATTTTCCTTTACGATTGAGAGAAAAATGTTTTGTCTCACCTTTTCTACCAGTCCAATTTGGACCTAGCTTCCAATCATATAAACTTCCTCCTACATAATCTGTATCTTTTAAACTTAGCCAACCCGTAAATCCATCATTGCTATAATATATTCTGTCAGGTAAACTGGGACTAGTGGAACTAACCTTAATCCAGTCTCGATCATCATCATCCCATTTCCAATAAGAGTTCCATTCTATATAATGATATTTAGTAGTGTAGCTACTTTCTCCCTGAGAGCCTCCTAAAAACACACTAGTACCTGTTTTATATAAGGTTCCACTATAAGTCCCATAATTATAGTCCATTGTAGAAGAAAAACTACTACTCCCTTGTATTTTTGAATCTGTAACTTGCTTTGAATATTTCTTAGCGTTATATTCTTGTCTGCTAGGGCTTCCCCCACTAACACTGAAAGTTATATTTTCACCATCCACGGAATGCGATACATTCCCTGTATTTATAGATACATCTACTATACTCTTTAAATTAGGTATAGTTATAGTCTTACTCTTACTCTGATTCATGTCCTCAGTAAAATTTATAGTCATGGTTTTAGTTACAGGATCAGCATAGCATTGATTAATCGAAAGTCCTTGACTGATTACTATAACGCATAACATCACAACTAAAAACTTACCGAAATTAATATTTTCTTCACAATAATAATTTTCCTTAAATGCATTAAATAAACTTAATATCATATTGAACTGCCCCCTCTTTTTATCAATCGTATCTAGAGTTCTCAACATCTATATCAAAGGCAATTTTTGCATTGTATTTTATAAGAAATGATATAAGTACAATTGGCTTCTCTGTATATCCTTGAATATGTATTGAAGGAAAAACCGTATTTTTACTTCCACTACCATTTGTAGTATAATCTCCTTCTTCTACTGATATTTCTTTTATATATATTTTTCTTGATAGTATACCTTTTTCAATAGGATTTAGAGAATTATCTAGATCGAATTCCGTTTTTAATTGATCATAAAATGTATTTTTCACATCTTGAGTTTTCACTAAAGAAATATGTTCTCTTCGGTATTCATCCAAAAGATTCATCTCTAAACTATCTTGTGCAATTATTTCTATCTTTGTATTTAAAGTTCTGTGAATTGCTTGTATTTTAATAAATTCTATTCCTATACCTAGTACTACTATAATTAGGAAAAATTTCAACAAGGCAATAAGGGATGATGAACCCCTTTCATTATTAATTGATCCTTTAATTTTATTCATTATATGGTCACCATCCTTCACCATAACCACTTCCATAATATCCTTGGTTAGTACCTGAAGCCTTAAGTGGTATACTGAGCTTTATATTCCAAAAGTCTCCCAGTTTCACTTCATGCTCATATTTTATTTTTAAAAAAAGCTGATCTCCTAGTTTATCTACTTTTTTGTAAAAACTAGGCTTTATATCAACAACACTAACTTTGTCATAGCTTATATTTCTTTTACTTAGCTGCTCCTTTAAATAATTTTCTCTAATCATACCCTCGGACTCAGCCTTTCTTACAGCTTCATCAACAGCCATTTTGGCGAAACCAATATTTATAAGAAATATTGACAGCTGAAATACCAAGATCGTTACAACCAGAAGCTTAAAGGTAAATCCTAGTGCTTCTATAGTAGTACTCCCCTTTTCATTTTCCATATATATCAACCTATTCACCTTCAATCAGATATGTTGAGTTCATTTGGTTTAAAATACACCTGGGAAAACACATGACTTTTTACGGGTATTGTTATATCTATGGAAAAGGTAGATTTATCTATTTTCATAAAAGTAAGCTTTTTCCTGTAGGATAACTCTATACCCAGCTTATTTCTTTTATTAACCTTTACATCTGTACCTGGCAAAAATACTGTTGTTAATCTGCCCCTATCAATTTTATATTCATCTAAAAGCTCCTCATATCTAACTAATACAGCATTATTAAACCCCCCTACCTTTTTAGCCATATTAACTGTAGTTGTTGTAATGGTATTAAGATTTTTCCATGTAGTATATGTTCCCACTAAGGAACCTAGTATGGGTAAAAACATTAAAAGGGCAAATATTACAACCAAACCAGAGAGATTAGACATACCCCTCTGGTCTTTTAAGTGTTTTCTGAAATTTTTTCTAATGTTCATCAACATTATAACACCTACTTAAAATATCTTTGGGAATACAAAAATATCACTGCCATTAACTGCTTGGCTAAAGGTAGCAAACAGATCACCTGCTATTTTCACAGTTTGCTCCTTAAAAACAGTTAATAATGCTACTACCACAACTACAGCTATAGCCAATCCAAAAAGTTTGTTCATAATCCATGTCCTCCTTAGTTATTATTTAAAAAAATCAGATTTTTGATATACACCCTTCACTTCATATTAATAATCTGATTTTAATTAAAGCAGATTCAAAAATAAACTAGTCATCTTATTCCTTCTTTTAATTTTTTATCATTACTCAACCCCCTACATACAGTAAGTATGACGGTGACCAAAGTCCTGGAAAATATCAAAATAACTTCTTAACCTAGCCTGTTTTTTCATATGCTTAAAACTGTTTTGCAAAATCATAAAAGAAAGATAGTATAATTGCTAATCCATTCATGGCCATTATACTGTAGAGAACTATTGCATTAATTCTCTCCAAGATTTCTGGTCTTTTATTCATTTCTTCTTTGATATTATTAAGGTTCATTTGCCTAATTTTCTCTTCCTGAATTGCATAAAGGGCGTCAACATTTTCTTTACTAGTCTCTAATCCAGTAATAACTGCCATTATGTAGTTTTGTATTGCATTTATACCTATTTTATCTGCAAAATCCTGTAGTGCTTCTTTTTCAGATACACCCGCTTCTAGTTTCGCATGTAATATCTTAAGATCGTAGTATAATGGCCCTTTTGAAATCTTCAAATAGTCTTCTATGGTATGTATTATATTTTTATGTGGGGAATATCTTAGAGTCCTGGCAAAGCGAGGAAATTCCTTTAGTATATTACCATTTAATTCATCTATTTTCTTTTCCAGCTCAGCATCGGGTTGGAAATACATAAACACTGCAAATATTACACATATAGCAAATATTGTTACAGAAAATAGGCTTAGTACCAATCCTAATAAAATCATTATGCTTGGATAAATAATCTTTTTTGCTTGATGTTGTTCTGGCCCTATTTTTTCTCCAACTCTTAATAGGTTTCTTTCCAGACCTTCTCGATCATCATTACTTATCTTTACCTTTTTATTTACGAAGTCCGAAAATGGTTTTAAGGCTTCTTCTAAGAATGGAACCTTATCATCATTACTGTATTCTTGAATCCACTTAGCTTTTTTCCTTGTTTTCTTGCTTATTCGAAGTATAAGCATATCCTTAAGCTTATATAAAGCAACAAATATAGAGGTACTTATAATTAATGAGTATAGGGATTGTGTATTCAATTTTTTATATCACCTCTTTTAATTTAATCGATTTCAACTCTGATGGGCTTATTGTATTTATATAGAAAATAAGTACAACCTATCATTATTAGAACTACAACCGCTAGTCCTATTTTCCCCTGGGAGGTATACACAATTAAATCATAATATCTCCTATAACCTGCTCTTAAAATCAGCAGATTAAGGGGGAAAAATATCAAAGTTGCCACAAAATTTCTAATATATTTCTTTCTTATCAGATCAAATTCGCCTTGAACCTGCTGAATATCTCTAAGGTCTTCCGGTATTGTCATCATGGTATATTTTAATTCTTCCCCTTGAACTTCTGTCTGAATAGCCAAGTCAATAAATTCCTTGAAATAATAGTTATCGACTTTATCCTTCAGATTTTCTAATGCCTCAACCACATTTATGTTTAAAACCTGTACCTCATTAACGAAGGATGTAAAGTATTTATTTAAGGGGTTAGGAAGTTGGTCTAACTTCTTTTCTACGGCTATAACAAAATCTTCTTCACTCATGAACTGAGCAATTATATTCCCTAGAGAGGTTGGTAGGTTTTCCTCAATCACTTTAAATTTTCTTTTAGCTTTTTCCTGTATATAGAAAAAGGGTATTACTGATGTAAAGCAACCAAATATTATCATCAATAGTGGATTCCTTAGAATCATGCCTGCCATAATACCTGCAATACTAGATATCAATGTATAAACCAGAAATTTCTCTAAGGTTAGTTCTATCTCCGATAGTTCTATGGTATTTTTAACTTTCCTTTCTAAGCGTTCCCTTAAATTGGGTTTGATCCTTAATATCTCTTTTCTTCTGTTTTCTTTTAAAATCTTTTCATAGTTCTCTATTCTCCTCTTTTCCTTCTTTTTCCCTTTAAGTATAGGCCTAAATGATATCTTACCTTCAAATCCAAAAACAGTGCAAAGCAAGGTGAAAATTGCTATAAATATAGAGAGGCTTATTATCAATTTATAAACCAAAGCTCTTTCCATTAGTTCCCCTCCTTAATTCTCTGTTTTTCCCTTTAAATATATATTTGCAATTCCTTTATCAATCCCAGCTTCTAAAAACCTTTGATGAAGTATGTTGCTTATGTTACTATTAAAAACATGACGGCCAATAATACTTTTTCTATAAAATTTTTCTCCGGTTAAGGGATTGATATCCTGTGTCTGCTCAATACCTATTGGTTTAAACTTAAATATCTCACGATATTTGAGCCTTCCACCTTCATAACCCTCAAGCTCAGATATACTCATTATCTTTCTACTTCCATCCTTTAATTTTTTTTGAAATATACACAGGGGAAATGCATTGATAATCATATCGAGTATCATATCTTGTGTAAGGGTGGTTGAACCCATCATATACATTTGAAGTACCCTTGTTGGTGCATCGGCTGGGCCATTGGCATGAAAGGAATTGTAAATCTGATGCCCTGTATTTGCGGCTGCAACAACGGTTTGTGCCTCTTGTCCCCTCATTTCTCCCAAGACCATTGTTTCAGGTGATTGTCTCAGGGAATGAATAAGTAGGTCAAGAAGGGAAACTCCGTTTCTTGTTTCCCAAGCAATTGCTCCTTTAACATTGAGTTCAGCAGTATCTTCCATAGTTATAATCCTTCGATCACCATTTTTTTCAACTAATCTGGTGAGGATGGTTTGTAATGTTGCAGTTTTACCACTATTAGTTGGTCCTATTACCATATTAGAAATCTCTGATTCCCCTAACACATCCAGAAATTCAAACATATTTTTAGTGGCAGTCCCAAAGTCAATTAATTTTTCAGCAGTAAAAACCTCTTTTTTTTGCTTTCGTATAGTAAGATTTATACCACTTAGGGCATTTGGGGATATTATACAAGCAACTCTTTGTCCATTTTTTAATCTCGCATCTACAATAGGTGAAGATGGGGAGAGGGTTTTACCCACAGTTCTTACAATTTTTTTAGCAATATTTATGGCCACATTTTCAGATGTAAATTTTTTACCTGTATAATATTCTCTACCGTCTACTACTATCCTTATATCAAAGGGAGAGTTTACCCTTATTTCCTCTACACTTTCATTTTCAAGGTATTCAGTTATAACCCCAAAATCCAAAATTTCTAGATTTATAGCCTTTATGGTTTCATCTAGTCCATCTACACCTTCAACTTTTATGGCTCTAGTCCTAACAAACTCTGCTACCTTTTCCTTAATCTTTTCCCTAGCATAATCATTTGACAATGTATCCTCAAATAGATCGGAATAATTATTTGTAAGGTATTTCCTAACTTCGTCTACTGAATTTTCTAATGCCCTTTCAGTTCCCTCTGTGATGGTAGACTTAATCTCTCTTCTTTTTTGAATACCTGCTAAGTATTTAGCTTCATTAATATTAGGTATAAAATTATTCATTGGTTACACCTACCTCAGTATTCCCTTGTTTCTTCTTATTCCTTGTTCTTAAAAATGAAAGAAATTTTCTATTGATGTTTACTACTTCTTCATCGGTATCTTCCCTTAAAAGTACTTCATGTAGATTTTTTATTTGCCTTTGAACCACTCTATCTTTTATATTCCCTCCTGCATCAAATATTGTTTTCCCTTCATTCATATCCTTTATTACATTTCTACTAAAGGGTATAAAGCCTACGGGCTTTATATTAGTTATGGATTCTATATCTTTTAAATCCATTATGCCGATATCCTTATTAACGATAAGTACAAGCTTATCCTTTTTTATGTTCAGTTCGTCGAACTGTCTAAGATATTTTTTTAAAGCAAACAAGCTATTGATATCATTATCAATTACAATGACAATTTTCTCTGCATAAAACCAGCCTATGTAGCTTGTAAATTCAATATAGGAAGTAGGTAAATCTATAAACAACAGGTTGAATTTTTCCCTAGATATTTTCAAAAGTCTTTCTATATGATTTTGTTGTAGTTCATGTAGACTATCTACTTTATCACTTGGATTAAGGCCTAGGACGAAAAGATATTTCTGCTCCCTATTGTTTTCATGAAAATTAACTATTACATCCCTATCGTTGTCAGTAAATAAAGCATTTTTGAGGCTCTTATCCTTATCAAGCTTTATATTCAATAAGTGGGGAAGTGATGAATATTGTCTGTTAAAGTCTATAGCGCCGGTTAAATAGCCCTGCATTGCTGAATACTTTGCTAATGCTGCTGTTAAAAAGCTTGTCCCCGTCCCGGACTTTGGACTCCATACAGCAAAAACTTTTTTATCAATCATTTACGATAAACCCCCCTCCTTGGCTTTCCTTATTATCCTCCAAGGAAGCTTCTACTTTATCTTCTACAGCTTCCTTGGTTTCCTTCAGCTCCTTATTTCCCTTTATGTTGGCTATTCCCTTCTGGTCTCCCTCATCTACTATTTTTGTTTCTTTTTTCTGCACTAACACTCTAGGTCTTAATGCAAGATGTATTGTCCCATCATAAATTCCTTTCACAAGCAATTGTTGTTGCTTTATATCAGCCTTAACAGTAACTACTCCTGGCACTATGGAATTATTAATATTGGCATTTCCACTTTTAGCATCTTCTATGGAAATACCATTTTTGTTTGCCACTTTAATTACTTCTAATTTAGAAAGCTCATCATAAGTCAACACTTGACTTTCAGTATCTCTATCCCTGGCTTGTTTATATATTATTACCCGTACTTGGTCTCCTTTTTTAGGTATTCCTCCTACACATTTTGAAAGATCGGTTTCAAAGCTTATCCCATCAACAGATGTGTCTTCATACAGAAAAGCTTCGTCGGGGATTTTCTTATCTTGAAAGTATTTCCCTATAGCAAATTCGTCTTTATGCATCGGAACCATAGCATACTTGCCAATAATCTCATTAGAGTCAGTAACAATATACTTAGGCAGATTATAGCTTCCTATTTCTATTACCTCGACGTGTTCATTCTTAACCTTCTGATTTTTCCCTATATTCTCTTTAAGTCTTACTACCATAGTCGTTTGCCTAGTTTTCTCCATATCCTTAGGTACAAGATAAAAACCTGTTGCGATGGCAACAAATAGTGCAATGATAATGATAAAAATACTCTTTAGTCTTCCCTTCATTCTTCTTTACCTCCTATATGCTAAATATCTTTTTCAACAATCCTTTTTTACCAGACTCCCCTATATTTGTCCTGTATAATGCTCTAGCAATTCTTTCAATACTATTGTCAAACTCAATATTCTTCCCATAGGCCGCCTCTCTATTTGCCATGGCTTCAGCTATGAGTTCGAGTCTATTAGGTATAAAAAACATCCCATCAAAATCCAAACTATATTTTTTTACTCCAAATAATTCAATGTCCTTAAAATACTGCTTTATCTCTTTGTTTGAAAGATTTTTTATATTTATATCCTTGTTTATAACTAATTTTAGTTTCCTAAGGTTATGGCTTTTTAAGGGTAATTTATAGGGAATGCCATTTAATGTTGATAGCATTTTATCGGCTACTATTATTTTCTCATCGCACAAACATAGTATTTCGTTGATAAGCTCATTATCTAAACATCTAGATATATCAATAATCACAATATTACTTTCACTATTTCTAACTATAGTATTTATCATATCCTCAGTTACTTTATAAATAGAATCCCTGTGATCAGTAAAAAGCTTAAGTCTTTTAGTAATATTTATTTCATAGGAGGAAATACTATCAATTTCTTTTTGATCCTGTGTATCCTTATATAGCCTTTGCATTTTTAAATAGTCTGAGCTATCTATAGAAAAATAATATAGCATATCCTTTTTAAAATAGTCAGTATCAACTAAAGTCACATTTAATTTATTCTTTGCGTAGCACATAGCCAAATTAACGGCTAAAGTAGTTTTACCCACGGAATATGAACTATATATACCTATTATTTTTTGATAGTCTTTTGGTGTTCTATATACGATTCTTTCCTTTACCACAATAGCTTTTTTACCACCATCTTTAGTTATATTCATTTTGATATCTTCTAAGGAAGTTCTTATTGAATTATCATAGATTTTCTCTGTTTCATCTGTATTTATTGATAATCCATAATAACTTTTAGCTTCATTTTCCGCTCTGGGATTTAAAGAAATATAAACAATATTTGATATGCTAGCATCCTTAATAAATAGGCAGTTATAGATTCCCATATCATAAATATTTCTTATGTAATTTGATTCATGATATTTGTTGTTAAGGATATATACTATATTAAGTTTTGGAAATCTGGATCTAATATTATTTAGATATTCCTCTTGTATAGGTTGATTATGTTTCTCCACATCCCCTTCAATAATCAGAATATTATATTCCCCATCTTCATTGAGAATTTTCTCTATTTCAAATAACCGAGATACCTTACTTATTTGTGGAAGTTGAGATTTCTTTTTAAATTCATTATAAAATCCTTTAATCAGTTGCTCATTCCCATTAGAAGCCTTAAAAGCCAATAGAACTTTAATCATAAAACCATCTCCAAATTTTGTATAATTCCTTATTATGAATTTTCTCATACATTTTGTTCTAATGCAACAAAATTTTGTATTTTTCTTCTTTTTATTTCTTTTTATATCATTTATTACCTGTTAATATTAGTCATTTTTCGACATGTTTCCCATTTTCCCAAACTTATTTTTTTGCATAAAAAAAAGACCATCAATTGAAGATAGTCTTTTTTTTAGAAATATAGTTATGTAATTTTTATCTTTTTCTCCTTAAAAATGTAGGAATATCTAACAATTCACTATCATTTTCCTCTGGCTTTGTTTCTTCCTCTTTTTCAGCAACATTATTATTATCACTAGCATTGCTTATTTTATTAATATTATTAATGGTGTTAGTAGTACTATTGCTATGGAACCCAGTGGCAATCACTGTGATTCTAAGCTCGTCCTTTAATGCTTCATCTATAACAGCACCAAATATGATATTAGCATCTGGGTCAGCGGCTTGAGAAACTATTTCTGCCGCTTCATTCACCTCAAATAGTCCAAGATTTGAGCCACCTGTTATATTAAGCAATACTCCCTTAGCTCCATTGATAGATGTTTCTAACAACGGACTTTGGATAGCAAGCTTAGCTGCCTCCGCAGCTCTATTTTCACCATTAGCTTTTCCAGTTCCCATATGGGCTAATCCTTGCTCATACATTATGGTTTTTACATCGGCAAAATCCAGATTAACCAAGCCTGGAATAGCTATAAGATCCGATATACCTTGTACACCTTGTTTTAAAACATCGTCAGCTATTTTAAAGGCATCCATCATCGAAGTTTTCTTTTCAACTATTTGAAGTAATCTATCATTAGGAATGGTAACCAAAGTATCAACCTTTGACTTCAACTCATCTATTCCCTTTTCAGCATGCATCATTCTTCTTTTACCTTCAAACATGAAGGGCTTTGTCACAACCCCTACTGTAAGAATTCCCATATCCTTGGCAATCTCAGCAACTATTGGAGCTGCCCCTGTACCAGTTCCTCCACCCATTCCAGCAGTTATGAAAACCATGTCTGCACCTTGAAGGGCTTGATATATATCATCTCTACTCTCTTCTGCCGCCTTTTTTCCTACTTCTGGATTAGCCCCTGCTCCTAATCCCCTTGTTAATTTTTCACCAATTTGAATCTTATACTCTGCTTTTGAAGTATATAGTGCTTGTTTATCAGTATTTACAACTATAAACTGTACACCCTTTAAGTTTGATTCTATCATTCTATTGACAGCATTATTTCCGCCGCCACCAACGCCTATAACTTTTATTTGTGCAAATTGTTCTACATCAATATCGAACTCTAACACGAAATAACCCCCTTCATGTCGATTAACTATATGGAATAATAGTAAACTGTATTCTCTTATTATTTACTAAGTATTTTATCATTTCCTAGTTAATTGTTAAATAATATAATACTACTATTTCAACATAATTTCTTAATTTCCTTCTTTAAAACTAAAATAATTACCTATTGTTAAATTTTACAATTAACATTCTTCTGATTATTGCAAAGTTCTGGAACAATCTTGACCCAAATGTGAATATAGCTGCATAATAAAGAGGTACACCCATTTTGTCACCAATATAGGCCAATAGTCCTGCTATAACAGCATTACCTATGAAACCAGTAACAAAGATGGTTGAGTTGAACTTATTTTCTAAACTAGCCCTAATCGCTCCAAAAACTGAATCGATCGCAGCCAGTAAAGCAACGGATGTATACGCCGAGTAAATCATGGGAAAGGTTATTGGCAAATAAAAACCTACCACCAATCCTATTATAATACCAAAGATTGCTATAATCAACTTGTTCACCTACTTTTTTGTTATTGTTTGTTTATTCATTAAATCCATATCATATTTTGGAATTTTTATATAGGTACTTGAATTAACTTCAACAAAAATACCATAAAGCTTTAGCATGTAACCATATGCCATAGGAGCATTAATTGCGGCCTCAAGATGCTGTGGATCTCCAATAGCCCTTATGACAAATGGATGTCCATATTCTTCTCCATTGATTCTAATAGTGTAGCCAGAGCAATCAATCTCTGATGTAGATATTACTCTTTGTTTATTTATGGATATAGCTTCAGCACCTGCTGATTTTAGATCATTTACTATATTTAGCACATCTACATCATGGACTAATACATCGGCAGCATCTTCTCCCTCATACAACTCTCTGGTAGCATCATCCATTATAACAACGACTCCCGGTCCATAAACATCAGTAAGTCCCGAAATAGTCTTATAATCATTTATCTCTCTATACAATAATTCCGTTATATCCCCATCCTTAATTTTTGTCAATCTAAATTCATTAATTTTATTTTTACGATCTTCTATCACTGTTTTGAGTTTAATTATTTCAGCCTTTTCCTTCTCCAAGCTCTTCTTAAAATCCTGAATTTCATTTAAAGATACATATTCATAATCACCATTCATACTCTTAAATTGAAATGAAATTAGAATACCTAAAATAACTGTCAGAATCAGAATATTTAGCCTTACATAATTTTTTTCCATTAAATCACTCCAAAGCTATTATTCGTCAACAGGCTTAGCAAGCTTATATTTAACTACATCATTATATCTATCGATTTCTAGCTCATCAAGCTTTTTAATATCTACCTGTAGATTTAAGATTTCCCTCATCTCACCTACTATTCCATATCTCCAATCTAAAGCTGATTTCAATGTATCAGCATCACCAATAGTTTTTATAACAATAGGTGGTGCAGTAGGCACAGAGTTGATTTGTAAACTATTACCCGCCAGTTGTATTTCAGTATTTGCTATGATCCTTTGACCATTTATAGATATTGCCTCGGCACCAGCTGAGTTTAGATAGTTTATTATTCTTAGCAAATAATCATATCTATACATGATAACACTACCATCTACATCGTATCCAAGTTCCTTTGGGGGATCATCTATAATCACTTCTATACCAGGCCCTTTAACCCTTGTAAAACCACCAATCACCTTGTACTTTTCAAGTTCTTCATTTAACCTTTTTATTATTGCACTACCCTCTGAAGCAGATTCTTCAATCTCTTTAAGCTTTTGCTCATAGGAATATAATTCCTCGGTTAAAGTTTGCTTTTCCTCCTGGGCCTTTTTTAATTCACCCTTCAACTCTAAGAGCCTTTGGCTAGGGACTCCCCCTTCTAAATAATTAGCCTGTACTATTCTAAATTGTAGAGCTAACACAATTCCCAGAATAGCACACATAAATCCCAGTAAAGCTTTGTCCTTAAAACTCTTCACATTAATGCCTCCTATTCTCCAAAAGGACTGTAGGTAGGATAGCCATCATGGCTTATATCAACAGTTCCTGAATTAACATTTTTACCTATTAAATCATCATATATTGCTTCAAAAATCTTAAATCTTTTAGTTAAGTTTTCTCCGCTTCCAAATTCAACTTTGAATTTCTCATTTATATACAAAGTAATATTTTCATTATTGTAAACAATTCTGGGTCTAAAGATTAAATTTGAATTCTCCATGAGCGTACACAAAGCCACGGCCTTATTTAAAGCTTCTTCATTTTCTACTTTTATACTTTCCCCCTCTAAAAAGCTTTCAAATTCAAAACCTTCAATAACGCATATATCATTTATATCATGGGAAGTATATAAAATAACTCCTTCATCGTCTATGATAAAATATATACCCATATAGGATGCCGCTGCTAACTTTTTTCTTTCAACAACGTCAATCATTAGCTTATTAGGCAACTTCCTTTTGATTGTTACATCCTTTACTAGTGGACATTTTATTATCTTATCTCCTGCTTCAGATAATTTGATTTTAAAAATATTTTCACCCATCTGTATTCCCGAATAAGAAATAATCTCTTCATTAGTAAGCACTTCATTATTGACAACGAATATATTACTTATATCAAAGAAATTAGTTTTGAATAGGATAATAAATATTATTGCAGACAATAAAAAAAATATAAGGAAATACAATCTTATTTTACCATATCTTACCTTTTTATCAACCCTATGTTTAGATTTATTCATTTTTTCCCCCTATAAACATCTGGCATTATAGTATTATACATCAATTGAACAAGATTAGAAAGCCCTGTCATCTTAATTTTTTATGACTTTCTAGAACAATAGGTATCGGTCATCCATTGTTTTAATCCCAAAATATTCGACCAAAGAGCTATTAAACCTAGCCTTGTGCTTAAATAAACCCTTTAAGTCATATAGATTTCCCAAAGTCAAACTTAATTTATACATCTCAAAATATCCGATGCTTCTAGGGATTTTTTATGCATATAAATTAACTGTTTAACTAGAATATATAACACTTGTCCAACTATGGCTATTATAAATAGCAGCATTTGATGCCGCTATTCTACTCCACTCTTTTTATATCAGCGCCCAACTGTTGAAGCATAATGTCTAAATTATCGTATCCTCTTTCTATGTGTTTAATGTTCTCAACAATTGTTATGCCCTCCGATGCCAAACCAGCTAAAACTAATGCTGCTCCACCTCGCAAATCCTTAGCTTCAACCTTAGCACCAGTTAATTTTTCAGTTCCTTTTATAACTGCTACTCTTCCATCGACTTTAATTTTTGCTCCCATTCTCATTAGTTCCTCAGTATGCTTAAATCTGTTTTCAAATACGGTTTCAGTAACTATACTAGTCCCATTGCCTACAGTCAATAGGGATACAAACTGAGGCTGCATGTCTGTGGGAAATCCGGGATAGGGTAAGGTTCTAATAATATCCACAGGTCTTAAGACAGAAGGAGAAATTATTTTTAGCTGATTTTCCTTTTCAATAATTACACATCCAACTTCTTTAAGCTTTGCAATTACAGATACTATATGATCCTCTATGACATTAGTAATAGTAATTTTACTTTTAGTTATTGCTGCGGCGACTAAAATAGTACCTGCCACTATTCTATCTGGTATAATCCTATGCTTTACATCACCTAAGCTATTAACTCCTTGGATTTCTATTATACTACTACCAGCACCTACTATCTTTGCTCCCATACCATTTAAATAGTCTTGCAGGTCAACAATCTCTGGCTCCTTTGCCGAATTTCTTATTATGGTTTTACCATTAGCTAAAACTGCTGATAGCATGATGTTTTCCGTAGCCCCAACGCTAGGATAATCTAAGTGGATTTCTGCACCCTTTAGCTTTTCGACTTCACATTCAAGGAATCCATGGGCCTCTGAAATTTTTACACCCATTTCCCTTAGCCCCTTTAAATGTAGGTCTATTGGTCTATGACCAATTTCACACCCACCAGGATAACTAATCTTTATCTTACCAAATCTAGCTAGCATTGGGCCCATTAAGAAAATCGATGATCTCATTTCTCTAACAAGGCTTTCATCTATCTCATGGGTGAATATTCCTTTTGAATTGACAACTATTGATTTATCACTTTTTTCCACTTTACACCCTATAGACCTAAGAATTTTTATCATGATATCTACATCTCTTAGATTTGGATATCCACCTATAACACTTTCTCCACCATTTATAACTGATGCGGCTAAAATTGGTAATACAGCATTTTTAGCTCCACTAATTTCTAATTCTCCCTTTAATTTTTTCCCACCATTAATCAAGTACTTTGACACATAGTTCACCTCCGAGAGCATTGAGAAATAAGAAGAATATATAACTATTCTATGCATAGCTCTCACAGGTGTTACAATTACTTGTTAAATTAGACCCAAATTACCCATATAAAGTTCAAAACTCTAATGACTGCATATGAATAGCTAAGGTCAGTCGATCTCATTTTCTGTATACTTGGAAATATTAAGTAGAATTCCTATTGCCGCCATAAATATTGCTAAAGAGTTTCCTCCAAAGCTAATAAAAGGTAGAGGTATACCCGTAACAGGCATAGAGGATGTTGCTACCGCAATGTTTATTATAACCTGTATAGCAATCATGGCTGTAATTCCTGTAGCCATCAGAGAACTAAATAAATCCGGTGCATGTATAGCTATTCTTATCCCCCGCCATATGAGGAATAAAAATAGAAGCATAACGGTTACACATCCAATGAAACCTAATTCCTCACCTATAGTTGCAAAAATAAAGTCATTTTGAGGTTCCGGTATATAAAGCTTATTTTGAACACTTCTTCCAAGTCCCACTCCAAAAAGGCCTCCAGACCCAAGGGCAAATAAAGACTGAATAACTTGATATCCAATGTCCTTACGATATTTAAAGGGATCTAGAAAAGCTGTAAATCTAAGCATCCTATAGGGTGCAATCATTATCAAAATACCTACCATGCCTACACCTGTGGCTCCCAGCAATACCACGTGAAGCCATCTCATTCCCGCCACAAAAAGCAGTGACATTATTATAAGGGAAATAGTCATAGCCGTACTTAAATTAGGTTGAAGTATTATTAAACCCACATACACCCCTATAACTATTAGATAAGGAAATACTCCTTTAAAAAATTTATCTATATCCTTTACCTTTCTCGTAAGGCTATTTGATACAAAAATGATGGCACAGATTTTTGTAACCTCCGAAGGCATGATAGTTATATCCCCTACCCCTAGCCATCTTTTTGCTCCATTTATATTTATTCCCAAGGGTGTTAATACTAACACCAATAAAACAAGACTTAGTAAATACAATGGAAAAGCCAACTTTTTATATCTTTTATAATTAAAGTTCATAGTGAATATCATTGCGAATATTCCTACCACAGCCCACAATAGATTTTTTTTCAGGAAATGATAACTGTCCTGTTTATTATAGAATGAATAGTATTGGCTAGAGCTAAACACCATTATTATTCCAATAATAACCAATATGAATACAGTTATCATCAATGTAAAGTCAAAGGACTTTTTTTTGGTCATATTATGACCTCCTTAATTTCTCTACACAATCTTTAAAGTGTATCCCTCTCACTTCATAGCTTTCATACATATCCCAGCTTGCACATGCCGGAGACAATAGTACCGTATCTTTTTCCGTTGCTTGTTCATAGGCCTTTTCCACAGCTTCTTCCATGTTTTCAACTATAAAAATGTTATAAAACCCGTATTTTTCAGCGGTCTTTTTAATATTAACCGCAGTTTCTCCCAATAAAACCAAAGCTTTAACCTTGCCATCAAAGGCCTCAACAAATTCATCAAATGAGCTTCCTTTATCCATGCCTCCAGCTATTAAAATCAATGGTGCCTCAAGCCCTTCTACAGCCTTTATAGAAGCATCTGGGTTCGTTCCCTTTGAATCATTGTAGAATTTAATGCCCTTAATCTCACCTATGTATTCAGTTCTATGTTCAACACCTTTAAAGCTTTGTAAAGTATATTTAATTACTTCCTTTTTTA
Organism: Maledivibacter sp.; assembly: GCA_025210375.1. Lineage (NCBI taxonomy): Bacteria > Bacillati > Bacillota > Clostridia > Peptostreptococcales > Caminicellaceae > Maledivibacter > Maledivibacter sp. The sequence continues at coordinate 44,204 of JAOASB010000016.1, forward strand.
TTCCTGCCTTAATGGCAAAAGCTACTGCAGCTAGTGCATTTTCAAGATTATGTTTTCCAGATATATAAATATCATTGACATTACATATAATTTCTTTTTTCTCATTAAGCTTAACAACTATATCATTATTCTCTAAACAAACGCCTTCTTTTAAGATTTCTTTCCTACTAAAGAATATTACTTTGCAGTTAGCCTTGGAAACCAATTTTCGTGTGACATCGTTGTCGTAATTCAGTATCAAGATGTCGTTTTCATCTTGATTTCTAAAAATATTTGCCTTTGCTTCTATATAGTTTTCCATCGTTTTATGGCGATTTAGATGATCAGGTGTTATATTCAATATTGCTGAGATTTTAGGCTTGAATGCTTCTATGGTTTCAAGCTGAAAACTACTGACTTCAGTTATTAAATTTGTATCCTCCGTTGTTTCTAACGCCTTAGAAATAGCAGCTAAACCGATATTCCCCACTACAAAGGTTTCAAGGTCTGCATTCTTAAATATTTCACCGACAAGAGCAGTTGTTGTTGTTTTTCCATTAGTCCCTGTTATAGCTAAATATTTTCCTCTACTTAGTCTATATGCTAACTCAAGCTCTCCTATTATCTTTTTCTTTTCTTTTCTAGCTTTTTCTATGAATCCTAAATCTGTAGGTACCCCGGGACTTAAAACAATCAAATCATACTCATGTATTTTTTGTGGATGCGAACCAAGGATCACTTCATCACAGATATCTTCGATTTCCCTCAATATATCCTTTAGCTTTTCCTTTGATTTGATATCATTTATGGTAACCTTAGCTCCAAGCTTCGATAAAGCCTTTACTGTAGGAATGCCAGATTTAGCCATACCTACCACTAGAACTTTTTTATTCTTTAGCTCCATTATATTCACCGCCCTTTTCCCCTTACTAAAGTCCATATAATCCAATAATACATAACACCAATGTAACACTCCAAAAAACAACTACTATTTTTGTTTCCTTCCAACCCGATAACTCAAAGTGATGATGCAATGGACTCATTTTAAATATTCTCTTACCAGTCGTTTTAAATGAAATAACCTGTATGATAACCGATAGGGCCTCTGCAAAATATATTCCTCCCACAATAGGTATAAATAAAGTCATATTCATTAATATGGCAACAGATGCTATTGCCCCTCCTAAGGCCATAGACCCTGTATCTCCCATAAAAACCTTTGCAGGATAAGCATTAAATCTTAAAAACCCTAAGCAAGCTCCTGTAAGGGCTGCAGAAAATCCTGCTATAGTAGGATAGCCCAAATTTAGTGCAACTAAACTAAAAAATGAAGATACTATCAATGTAACCCCTGAAGCCAATCCATCCAGCCCATCGGTCAGATTGACACTATTTGTTGTTGCCACAACTACAAAGGCTATAAAAGGAATATAAAGAAAGCCTAAATCTATATAATTGTTTATAAATGGAATCAAAACTCTAGTCCCATATATAGATACCTTTGATTGATATATGGCTATTATTACTGCTATAGTTATCTGTCCAATTAGCTTCTGATATGCTTTAAGCCCCAGATTACGTTTTAAAACAACTTTAATAAAGTCATCAATAAATCCTATTAACCCAAAGCCAATGGTAGAAAATAGAACTATGTACAAATCCTTATTTAATTTTCCAGAGGTTAGTGTTGTTATAAGTATTGCAGCAATCATTATTAAGCCGCCCATTGTTGGAGTCCCAGATTTAGAAAGATGAGACTGAGGCCCTTCCGCCCTAATACTTTGTCCAACCTTCAGTCTTCTTAAGAAGGGGATTATAATAATTCCTAAAATTAATGTAAGAATAAATGATATAGTTATTTTAGCTATCAGTGGTTTGTAATAATTCATCTATTTATCTCCTCTCTTGTAGATACTGTACAATTTCTTCCATTTTCATACCTCTAGAAGCTTTTATAAGCAGTACATCTCCAGACTCTTTTATTATATCTAATAGGTTATTAGCGGTAGTATTATCTGCTAATGCAAAGGTTTTATCCTTTGAAAATCCACTTTCTATAGCACCCTTAACTATGTTTTTAGCACTATCGCCAACAGTGATAAGCAAATCAATATTTTTCTCAAATACTATTTTCCCCACTTCACTGTGGGCCCTCTCAGAATAATCACCTAGCTCAAGCATATCTCCAAGTACAGCTACCCGTCGTTTCCCCTCCATGTTTTCTAGAACATTTAAAGCCGCCTTCATTGAATCTGGATTAGCATTGTAGCAATCATTAATTATTCCTATCCCTTCATCAGTATTAATGATATTTAACCTCATCTTGCCTCCGTAAAAGCTACTAAGTCCTGCTTTAATTTTTTCAATAGATATATTATAGTGAATTCCAACGGCTATTGCCAAAAGAGCATTGTTTACGTTATGGATACCAGGTACATTGAGCTTGAAATCATGAATTTCTTCATTATATAAAGCCTTGAACTCAATACCTTTGTGACCTAAATTTTTTATTTCCGTTACTGTTATATCATTAGATTGATTTAATCCAGTCAGCACTTTTCTATATTTAGTATTTATGTCATTTACAGTGGATAGGTAGCCATCGTCTCCATTGAGTATTAACGTACAGGCTTCATCCATATAACTACTCAGTTCCATCTTCGCATTAAATATTTCTTCCTTTGAACCAAGATTTTCAATATGACATATACCTATATTAGTTATTACCCCAAGTTCTGGCTCCGTAAGCTTTGCCAAAAGATCAATTTCTCCCCTATTACTCATTCCCATTTCCAAAACTACTATTTCATGTTCTTCTTTAATATTAAGAAGAGTAAGGGGCAATCCAATATGATTATTAAAATTACCTTCATTTTTTAAAACATTATATTTCTGTGAAAGTACACTATAAATCATTTCCTTTGTGGTTGTCTTTCCCGTACTTCCTGTAACTCCAACTACTGGAATATTCGCTTCATTTAAAAGGTATTTCGATATATCCTGTAATGCCTTTAGGGTATCTTCTACCATTATTATGTATTTACCAGGGTATTCCTTTATATTTATTTCTCTACTTGTTAGAACTCCATATGCTCCGGCCTTTAAAGCACCATCTATAAAAATATGTCCATCAAACCTTTCTCCGATTATAGGAATAAAAAGATAATCTTCTTTAATATCCCGTGAATCTATGGATATTCCTTTGAACTCAACATCCTCTTTTCCACATAAAAGCTTCCCACCTGTAGCATTTAATATATCCTTTATATGAAACATTAGTTTTCCTCCCTTAAAAACTCAATAGCCACTTCTCTATCATCAAAATCAAGAACTTCATCATTGATTATCTGATAGGTTTCATGTCCCTTCCCTGCTATTAATACTATATCGTCTTTTTGTGCCCTACTAATGGCAATTTTTATTGCTTTCCTTCTGTCTATAACGGCATCATATTTATTTTTATCTTGACCCATTCCCCGTAATATGTCTTCTACTATCATATTAGGATCTTCTGTACGGGGATTGTCGTTGGTAACAACTAGATAGTCTGCCATATCATATGCGATTCTACCCATTATAGGCCTTTTAGAAGAATCTCTATCGCCACCACAACCAAATACTACTATGACTTTCCCTTTAGCAAATTGATTAATGGTTTTCAGAACATTTTCCAAAGCATCGGGGCTATGGGCATAGTCAATTATAACACTTATGCCCTTATTATTTTCAACTGGTTCAAATCTTCCACGAATAGGCTTTATGGACTCAATTCCCATTGATAATTCTTCGTAGCTGTATCCCATGGAGTAGCATACCGATATAGCCGCTAGTATATTATAAATAGAAAATAATCCAGGTATATTTATTTTAACGGGGCCTGAATACCTAGGTGTCACAAGCTTAAATTCAGAAGAAGTAACACTCATGCTTATATCCTCAGCCCTTATATCACAGGCATTATCTATGCCATAGCTCAAAACCGGTGTATTAAGATTTTTAATTTCATTATATATCCCTTTTCCATACTTATCATCAATATTAATGATATTAAAATCAGATGTTTTATAAAACAATTTGATTTTAGCATTCCTATAGCTTTCCATATCCCTATGAAAGTCTAGATGCTCAGCGGTAAGATTAGTAAAAACTCCTATATTAAATTTAACATCTTCAACCCTTTTAAGGTCAAGTGAATGGGATGATACTTCCATTACACAAAGATCAACATCCTTTTTCACCATTTCATTAAATAAGTACTGCAATTCCAAGGATTCAGGAGTTGTATTTGATGTTTTATATTCTTCATCAACTATTTTATTTTTCATAGTTCCTATTATGCTAGTTTTTTTGTTATTTGCTTCTAGTATACTAGTAATCAGATATGTAATGGATGTTTTACCATTTGTTCCAGTAATACCCACAGTATTGATTTTCCCACTAGGACTATTATAAAAGTTTGCAGAAAGCTTTGAAAGCACATTTCTAGAGTCTTCTACCCTTATAACTGATATGCCATATTCATCTATAATATCCTTAATATTCTTCATTTCTTTTTCAATAATAACTACACATGCTCCGTTTTTTATAGCACCTTCAATATATTTATGCCCATCGGTCTTTAATCCAATTATACAAACAAACAAGTTCCCCTTCTTAACTTTTCTAGAATCGTAGGCCACTCCTGTAATATCAATATCATTATCTCCATAAACCTCTAGGGCTTTTATTCCCTTCAATAAATCACATAATTTCATCTTTATCTCTCCTAGTTTTATAAAAATATAAAAAGATATTTACTATAAAATTTCAATTAAAATTAAGGCACATTCAAAAAATAAACTAGTCATCTTACTCGTCCTTTTAATTCTTTTCTCCTAAACTCAGTCACTTACATACAGTAAGTATGCCCGTGACTGAGTGACTAGAAAATAATCAAAATTACTTCGTAACCTAACTTGTTTATTTTTCTCATATGCCTAAAGTCAAAGCCTTAATTCAAATTGCCCTCATAACTAGCTAATTCTTATTAATTATATCATAAATGTAGGTTTAACTTTACTCTGATTCTTCTTTTACAAATAAATATATAAATGATTTTTCATACACTTCACTTCCCGGCTTAGGAAATTGATCTATTACCACTGCATTGCCGCCGCTTACAGTTATCGGTTCAGTACTAAAGTCCAGCTTGTTATCAGAAAGTATTTTTGATGCTTTAGATAACTTTAGGCTCCTAACCTCAGGTACAATAACCTTTTGCCTTTGGAACCTTGCCTTCTCCTCTTCATTATACTGAGGTTCTACTTCCAAGTACCTTAAAGTGTCCCTCAATATCTCATGGGCAGCTGGCGCAGCGATTTGACTACCATAATGAATGCCCTGGGGTTCATCAATAATAACAATAACAGCCACCTTTGGGTCATTTATTGGAGCAATACTGACAAATGAAGAATACACACTGCCCTTTGCATACCTTCCGTTTATAACCTTATCGGCTGTTCCCGTTTTGCCTCCAACTCTGTATCCAGGTATATATGCCTTTTTACCTGAACCATCTGAAACTACCGACTCCATTATCAATCTCAATTCCTTTGCAGTTTTTTCAGAAACTACCTGTCTAACAAATTGAGGCTCATATCTATGTATTACATTACCAGAATCATCTGTTAACTCTTTTACAATTTTAGGCTGCATAAGCTTTCCATCATTAGCAACACTAGAAATTGCAGTTATAAGCTGTATAGGCGTAACAGAAATACCTTGACCAAAGGATATTGTTGCTAATTCCACCGGTCCAACCCTTGACAACCTTTGAATAATCGCATTTCCTTCCCCTGGCAAATCTATTTCCGTTTTGTCTTTAAATCCAAATGCATCAATGTATTTATAATATTTTTCAGCTCCAAGTCTTTGTGCAACCTCTATAAATACAGGGTTACATGAGTTTTGAACCGCTTCTGTAAAGGTCTGATCCCCATGGGGTCTATAATGTCTCCAGCATTTAATTTTCTGTCCTGCCACTATGGCGTATCCCGGTGAATAAAAATGGGAATCCGGCTCTATAGCCCCTTCCTCTAGCCCCGCCGCAGATGTTATCAGCTTAAAGGTTGAACCAGGTTCATAGGTATCACTCACCATTGGATTTCTCCACATTTTGTTCCATAGCCTTTGTTTTTCACTTGTATCTAAGGCTTCATAATTTTGCTTTTCTAGCTCATCTAATGGAACCCTTGGAGTATTTGGATCGTAATCTGGTTTAACAGACATGGCCAGTATATCTCCAGTTTTTGGTTCCATAACAATTGCCATTACTCTTTTACCATTGGTTTTAACTAAGGCATTTTCGATAGCCTTTTCAGTGAAGTGCTGAATTACCTCATCAATAGTTAATATAACATTAAGTCCATTTACAGGCTCATAGTATTTTTCGATTCCATAGGGAAGCCGCCTTCCAGCAGCATCAGTATTCTTTATCCATCTACCAGGCAATCCGCTTAACACCTTGTCATACTTAAGTTCTACCCCGGATAAACCTTGGTTGTCATCTGTAGTATGGCCTAATACATGGGCTGCAAAATTTCCATAGGGATAAAATCTTTTAAAATCTTGAGCAACCTGAATTCCCTTTAGTTTTTCTTTTATAATTGCATTAGCCTTCTCTTTATCTATCCACTTAGCTATTCTAACTAGTCCTTTTTTTTGGGAAATATTTTCAAGAATTTTTTTCTCATCTATTTCAAGTATTTCAGATAGGCTTTTTGCGACTTCTTCCTTATAATTAACTTCTGACTTAGATTTGATTTCTGCGGGAGTAGCCCATACAGTGAATGTAGTTACACTAGCAGCTAATTCCTTTCCATTTCTATCATAAATTGTTCCCCTTTTAGATGTTATAGGAACATCCCTTGTCTGCTGCTGAATCGCCAGCATTCTAAATTCTTCTCCATTTACTATTTGAATCCATCCTAGTCTAACTATCAATGCAAAGAAAATCAAACAAACAAAAAACAAAGCAAAAACTAATCTTTTTTTATTAAGAATACTTGGATTTGTCAATCTTAATCCTCCTTAAACAAGCTAATCTAATAGAGAGTATATTTTCTGTATGGAAGCTTTAAGGTGTTTGAATATATTTCTATCCTTCTTTTGTGCTTCTTGGCTTTGCTCATTGCTATATGTGTTTTCTTCAAGAACTGTTAAATCCAAATCTGAAGAATTATTTATACTTAAGAATACCATCTGTTCATATTGTGGATACTGCATTTTCAATTCGTTCAAAGCGGCTTCTTCTATTATATCCGATCTTGTTAAACTATCGTACTCAACTTTTTTATCCTGTATGTGATTTTCAAGCTCCTTTATTTGCTTATTTAGATTATGCACTCTATATTCTGCTTCAGTTATAGCTGTATACCGAAGCAGAATAAATATTAAAGACGATGATATTAGAAGCACCCAAAACATAACAGCAATCTTTATAAAAAGATTTTTGTCTTTCTTGTTTACTTTCTTTGTTTTAGTTTTTATATCTTGATTTAAATTAACATTATCATCGTAAGAATACTTTTTCTCAGCTACTAACAATGTATTCTCCCCCTTTAATATTTAGAACATTAAATCCTTTCAGCTACTCTAAGCTTAGCACTTCTAGCTCTAGGATTGTTTTCTACTTCCATATCCGAAGGATATATTGGTTTTCTAGTAATCACCTTTAGCATTGGTTTATTATCACACTGACATATAGGTAATTCCGGTGGACAAATACAACCCTTGCTAAGGTCTCTATAAACATTTTTTATTATTCTATCTTCTAATGAATGGAAGGTAATTATACTTATTCTTCCTTTTTTCTCTAATCTTTCAGATATATCCTTAACGGTTCTTTCAAGTATTCCAAGTTCATTATTCACTTCTATCCTTATGGCTTGAAACGTTCTCTTTGCCGGGTGAGGGCCATTTCTTCTTGCTCCTGCAGGTATTGCTCCCTTGATTATGTCCACTAATTCACCTGTAGTTTCAATGTCCTTATCCTTCCTTGCCTCAATTATAAATTTTGCAATCCTTGAGGCCCATTTTTCTTCACCATATAGTTTTATGACTTTATTTAATTCCTCTTCCGAATATGTATTAACCACCTCTTTAGCAGTTAAGTCCTTTTTTCTGTCCATCCTCATGTCAAGCTCTGCATCCTGCATATATGAAAAACCTCTTTCACCTTTATCCAGTTGGTAAGAGGAAACACCTAAATCCATTATCATCCCATTGATTTTTTCAATGCCTAAACTATCTAATATACCTTTAATATTTGAAAAATTGTTGTTTACGAGCTTCAGCTTATTTGAAAACCTTTTTAATTTTTCCTTTGTAAATCTTAATGCATCTTCATCCTGATCTATACCAATCAATAGACCATTATCGTCAAGCTTGGAGCATATAAGCTCAGAATGTCCTCCTCCCCCTAAAGTACCATCAACATATATACCGTCGGGCTTTATATTTAAATTTTCTACGGTTTCATTTAATAGCACCGTCTCATGTTTGAATTCCATATTATACCTTCCCTCTCTATGGTTGTAGGTTTATTCTGATTATTAATTTACGGCTCTTAACCTACAGGCTTTAACCTTTTATATACCTAAATCTGCCATTTGCTCAGCTATATCACCATAACTAATATTTGCAGTATCATTATATTTATCCCAATTGTCTTTACTCCATATCTCAATCCTCGTTGAAACTCCAATTATTGCTACTTCTTTTTCAAGTTGGGAGAATTCCCTTACATTTTGCGGGATCGTAACCCTCCCTTGCTTATCCAGACTACATTCCGTTGCACCAGAAAAAAACAATCTAACAAATGCCCTAGCATTTTTATTTGTGAGGGGTAATTGTTTTAACTTATTTTCAAAAATATTCCATTCTCTTTCAGGAAAAACGAAAAGACAATTATCAAGCCCCTTTGTTAAAAAGAACCTTTCCCCTAATTCTTCTCTGAATTTAGCTGGAATATTTATTCTTCCCTTTTTATCAATTGTATATAAGTATTCCCCAATAAACATAAACTTCACTCCACTTTAAGGGAAACTAACCCACCATTACCCACTTTTGACCACTAATAGTTTAATTCTATAGTAATATGTCTTTTCCTTCTTATTTTTTAATTTTTTTTCTAGTATTTTTGTACTAAATTTGACAAGGGTTATGGAACTACGTACTTAGGTCTAATGATGTAATAAACTAATTTCCTATATGATATATATGAAATTCTACAAAAAAATAAAGGTGTACCACTTAAGGTACACCTCAGATTGTTGACAAAGTCAACAAGATGTCAGGCTGTTGAGAAATCCGAAGTTCAAGGCGTGCTGAAACCGAGAGACCGCAGCGTATACAGACATACGTAAGGGTTCTTGGTTGAAGTAACAACGAAGAAATTCGGGTTTGTCAACAGCCTAAAGGTGTACCACTTAAGGTACACCTTATATCAAGGTTTCTTTACTCATTTTTACTAAAGATTGACTTTTATAAGAGTGTCTATTTCATTACTAATAGTTAAAACATCTTGTAAATCATCGCACTCCACTACGTCATCTAATTTCTCTTGCAAGCTATGTATTTCTTCCATAGAAGTACTAAGATGTGACATACTTTCACCCCAAATTTAAAATATTATATTATCAACCGACAGATTTTGTTAATATGATACTATAAATGGCATTTAATGTCAATAACTACTTTTTTACAAAATCATTTCAATTCAGTTACAATATGAGATTCATTCAAATTACTTTCTTCTCTTTCTTAATAAAATATATGTAAAAGTTAATACAAGTGAAAGACTTAAAACCTGTGCAACTCTCAGAGGCCCAAGCATTAAGCTATCAGTCCTCATACCTTCAATGAAAAATCTTCCAATGGAATAAAGTATAAGATATAGAAAAAATACCTCACCATTAAATTTCTTTTTCTTTTTATATATCATCAAGAAAATAAAAATCATAAAATTCCAAATAGATTCATATAAAAAGGTCGGATGAACCTTTATGCCATCAACTACAATTCCCCATGGCAAGTCCGTAGGTCCACCGTGGGCTTCTTGGTTGATAAAATTTCCCCATCTACCTATTGCTTGACCTAAAATTAAACTTGGAGCAATTATATCAGCTAACTGCCAAAATTTTAATCCTTTAACCCTCGTAAAAATTATCCCAGCTATTACGCCTCCAATCACTCCACCATGAATAGCTAAGCCACCTGCTCTAATGTTTATCATTTCCATTATATTTCCATTATAATGACTCCAATTAAAAATCACATAATATAATCGTGCCCCAACTATTGCACAGGGAATCATAACTATAATAAAGTCTAATATTAAATTTTCATCTAAGCCAAGGCGTTTTGATTCTTTAAGTGCTAAAATAGTACCTAGTACCATTCCTAAAGAAATCAATATCCCATACCAGCGTACTGCGATACCAAATACTTCAAATGCAATTGGATCCATTATACTCACTCCTCAATTTCAAGTTCAAAGCTGTAATTTCTAATTTTTAAGTTGAGGGTCATCCTTAAAAGAAATAGCTTACAAAAATTTAGTTGCCATGGCAAGGCAACTGAGGCATATGAAAAAAATAAACAAGTCAGGTTACGAAGTAATTTTGATTATTTTCTAGGCACTCAGTCACGCTCATACTCACTGTATGCAAGTGATTGAGTTTGGGCGAAAAGAATCAAAAGAACGAGTAAGATGACCAGTTTATTTTTTGAATATGCCTAAATTTATTATACACATACATTATTGATATTTTCAAGCTATTTATTAGGTTTAATCAAAGATAAAACACTTTTATCAAGATTAAAATGATCATTAAATCTTTTTGAAACACTTTCAAAGTCTAAATTTGTGAGTTCAGTAATATAATCAAAAAGATTTATTCCTTTGAAATAATATGAAGTAAAGGTATTTCCAATGAATTCAACTGAATTATAGGAACTAATATGCTGTCCAATAGACTTTTTCTTAACCCTTTCAAAGTCTTCTTTATTTAAACCATTACTCTTTATTCTATTTATTTCTTCTGATATGATTTCATAAATTTTTTCAGGATGCTTTGACTCTCCCCCAATAATTGAATGTCCATAGGAGATATCAAAGGTATACTCACTTTCAAAATTCTCATTTATCAAACCATCATCATATAATTTTTTATACAGTTTAGAGCTGCTGCCAAAAACCGTATCCAAGATAACTCTAGTTTGTATATCGTTTCTTAAAAGATCTTTGCTGTGAATAAAATTATTCGTATTTTTAAATGCAATATTAAACAAAGGCATAGAAACCGATAGTTTCTCTTCTATCCTCTTTTCATATACATCATTTTGTTCAGTAGGCAAAATTCTCTCAACTTCCCCTTCAATCCTCTTAAAGGTTGGCTTTAGATTCCTTTCTATAGTGTTACATGTCTCATCAACATCCACATCTCCAACTACAAATACCACCATATTATTTGGAACATAAAATGTGTTATAGCATTTATATAACTGTTCCTTATTTATCCTATATATACTATCTACAGTCCCTGCTATATCAATTTTCACTGGATGATTAGCATATAAACCTCGGAGTCCATTGAAAAACACCTTCCAATTTGGATTATCCTCATACATCCTTATTTCCTGCTCAATTATACCTTTTTCCTTTTCAACATTCTCATCGGTTAGATATGGAGATTGAACAAAATCAATAAGTATACTAAGATTTTCATAGAAATTATCAGTACAGGAGAATAAATAACATGTGGAATTAAAATTGGTATATGCATTTACACTAGAACCCAATTTTGAAAATCTTTCAAAGACACCACCCTCTTCACTCTCAAATAGCTTATGCTCCAAAAAATGAGCGATGCCCTCGGGCACTTCAGTGGTATTTTTATCCCCTGGAACAATAAATTTATTATCTATGGAACCATATCGGGTCCCAAATATAGCATATTTTTTAGTATAATCCCTTTTAGGAAGCACAAATATCTCAAGTCCATTTTCTAATTTTCTAAAGCTTATTTTTTCCTTAAGTATTTCACTATATATTTCTTTTTGAACCATTATCTTCCCTCCTCTTCTTTACTAAGGAAGTATATTGTATCTAATTCAAATTTCTTTCCAGCTGCTAGTATAGATTCTTTATCTGCCGATTTAATTTTTTCTATTATATTCTCTATATTATCAAGTGAATCACTTAAAATTTGAGAATATAGAAAGTCCATGAGAACATTTGGAGTATCAGTTAAGGACTCTATAGAAGTAATAATAGATTTCTTGGCAATATCAATGTCTTCCTCAGTAAAATTACCATCCTTTAGTGAATCCACTTCCTCAATTACTAGCTTTTTAGTTTTCTCAAAGTTTTCAAACTCAACACCACTACCTACAAGCATAATTGATTTAAATTTGTCAATTCTAGAAAAGATATAGTAGCAAAGACTCTCCTTCTCCCTTACATTTTTAAAAAGCTTTGAATTAGGTCCGCCTCCCAAAATATTTGAAAATATTATAGAACTTTCATACAATTCACTATCATATGGAATATTTGTCCTATATCCGAGGGTCAGTTTACCTTGATTTATGTTAAATCTATCCTCTGCTTCTTTTATATCTGTAATTTTCTTTGATATCTCTTCCCTAGGCATAGTTATGATATCGTCTCTTTTAAATTGTAGTGTCTCTTTAAAAAGCTCTTTTACTTTATCCTCCTCAACGTCACCTACTATAAATATGTCCATAGGAGAAGTGCATAAAACATTTTGATAATATTCATATAAACCTTTTTCATCAATCTTATCTAAATCCTCTACACTACCATATTCATATATGCTGTAATTCTCATCCTCACACATTACCTCAACGCATCTATCCACTGCAAATCTCATTTTATCATTAATTCTACCTTCAATTTTTTCCCTTAGATTAGCCTTTTCCTGTAGGAAACTTTCCTTTTTAAACCCACCATCATGGATAACCTGCTTATTAAGCACTCCATTGATTATTTGTAGTCCCTCTTTTAAAATATCCTTGTTATTAATATACTTACTATTTGGAAGCTGCATTTTAATCTTCAATATATGCTTTTCACCTTTTTTGGCCACATCACTAATCAATATCCCGCCATATAAATCCTCAAGTTTTCTATTAAGCTCAAGAAAAGAGGGATATTCCTTTATTCCCTTTGTTAAAAGCATAGATAACAAAGCATTTTTTGTGGCTTCTTCTTTTTTCAAGGGTCTTCTAATATATACACCTATCAAATTTGTTTTAAATTTATTAGATTTTATAACATGTAATCTAACAGATTTACTTAATTCCGTTTGCTCAAGTATTTTTAGCAATTCATTACCTCCCTTTTATAAATGTATTTCCCTTTACTATTGTGTTATAGAGATTCCAGTCAAAACCTTAATTTTTACTATGAAAACCCTATATATTATCTACAGATACTTTTATTATGTTATAAAAACAAACATAAAATTCATGAATTTACCAAAAATTAGCATCATATTTATTTTACTATATATTTTATTTAAGTAATACCCTATAATATTTAATTTTTTAAATTAGTTATTCTGATCCTGTATTCTAATTCATTTAAGAGATCATCTCCTATTCCCCATCCACTTATATGCTGTATTTTAATTAAATCCCTTTTCTCTATTTTTTTTATTAATTTATTTATTTTATTTTGTTCCCTTATGCCATTATGCAAGCTTGATATACTAATAACTATGATATTATTGGCTCCCTTTAACTTTAGACCCTTTATAGATTTTAAGAGAAGGTCATCATTATTGTATTTCATGCAAATAATTTTTTCCTCTTGAAATTTTGATTTTGCCATTTTACGTACAACCTCATTACTAAGAATACTTTGCTCATAAAAGCTTTCATCATTTGAAATCAAAAGAATCATGCCAGTGGAATATATATTTTTTCTTTCTACCAATTCCATTGCTTTATCTGACACTTGTCTCGCTAACTTCTGACTATTCCAAAGGAATGGCACAATCTTAATATCTGTATTATTATTCAAAACTCCCTCATCAATTGTATTTTTAAATTTCTTATATTCCTTTGATTCGCTAAGCATTAATGGTACTAGTATTAATTTTTCATATTGCCTACTAAGTATATTGACCTCTTCATAAATATCTGGTTCTATGTTGAAATATGCTGAATATAAGTCGTAATCTGTTCCCAAGCGAAGACTTAAGTTTTCATTTATCCTCTTACATAAATCCACATACTTACTATTTCCAACTTTCTCATATGCAAGCTTATATTGTGAAGCCATAATGGGCCCATGGGCTTTATTCATTATTTTTTCTTCCTTATATATATTCTTTAAAATATTAAAGGTTTCATATTCATTAGGCTCGCCCCCTGAAAAGATTATAACAGCTGGCTTTGTAAGTTTTTTCTCATTTTTTATATTACTATTTTGATAGTCATTATTATTAATCCCTATAACGGAATAATATAATATAGTATTTCCCAAAACATATCCTGCCCCAAGTCCTATCAAAAACAAAAGTCCCCATTTTATTTCCAGTTTTATACTTCTTAAGATATTTATAAGTGTTAACATTAATGTTATTATAAAAATTCTTTCTATATTACCATCGAAAATGAGAAAACCTATTATTAATAAGCTTAATAGCAAAGCCTTTATAAATATGAAAAATTTATTATTAATAAATATCATCTCCTTTATATATTTTATTTGTCACATAGGAAAATATGTTTATGTGAGGAAATTGCATAACTCTTACTTGGCTAAGCCTAATATAGGAATATCGTTCTTGATTTAATTACTTAAGATATAAGCGTATTTGAGGGTATAAATTTAGGGCTTTTAAAACTATATATAACAGATAATTTTTGTAGAAAGTAATTATGCAATTTGCTCACCTAGCTATTGCTTTAAAGGCATAATTGCATTATAATTTATTCTGTATGCTAGGATTATGAAAAAAATGACTTCCACCTTAATAAACGTCTTAGAAGTCAAAACTACTTGTACTTTTTCAAAGATTCCATGAATAATCTGGCTTAAATTAATGAACTTGTTTTTTTCATAATCCTAGGTCTCGACAAATCTATCAATGAAGCGAAAGGAAGAATATTTATGAAGTTAGGAATAGTAGGATTACCAAATGTAGGTAAGAGTACTCTTTTCAATGCTATTACTAAAGCAGGAGCAGAATCAGCAAACTATCCATTTTGTACCATAGAGCCAAATGTAGGCGTTGTATCTGTACCCGATGAAAGATTAGAAATATTACAAAGGGTATATGACTCTAAAAAGATTATAAATACAGCCATAGAGTTCTATGATATCGCAGGACTTGTTAAGGGTGCTTCTAAGGGAGAAGGTTTAGGGAATCAGTTCCTTGGACACATCAGAGAGGTTGCAGCTATCATACATGTCGTAAGATGCTTTGAAGACGAAAATGTGGTTCATGTTGACGGCAAAATAGGTCCTTTAAAGGACATTGAAACTATAAATCTTGAGCTTATTTTCTCTGACGAAGAGTTAGTAGATAGAAGACTTACTAAGACAAGAAAGGCCCTTAAGGGGGATAAAAGTCTTCAAGGAGAATTAACAATACTTGAAAAAATCAAGGCTACTTTAGAACAAGGGATTAGCGTAAGGGCTATGGAGCTTAGTGATGATGAATGGTCATTCGTAAAGACTCTTCAACTATTATCGGCTAAACCAATCATATACTGTGCTAATGTATCTGAGGATGATTTGATTGAAAATGATGGAGAGAACTCATTCGTTCAGGAGGTTAGAGATTTTGCTAAAACTGAGGGTGCTGAGGTAGTAGTGATCAGTGCTAAGATAGAACAAGAGATAGCTGAAATTGACGATGAAGAAAAGGATGCATTCCTCAAGGAGCTAGGACTCAAAGAATCTGGCTTAGACAAGCTTATAAAGTCAAGCTATCACTTACTAGACCTCATCAGCTTCTTAACAGCTGGCCCCCAAGAAGTTAGGGCTTGGACCATCAGAAGAGGCACAAAGGCTCCCCAAGCAGCTGGTAAAATTCACTCGGATATAGAAAGAGGATTTATCAGAGCGGAAACTATTGCCTATGAAGACCTTAAGGAACATGGAACTATGTCAGCAGCTAAAGACAAGGGACTTGTTAGACTTGAGGGTAAGGAGTATGTGGTTAAGGATGGGGATGTTATATTGTTTAGGTTTAACGTTTAAATAAAAAACCATATTTTTATATAAATAAAACCGCTATACTCCTTAATTTAACTGGAATATAGCGGTTAATTCATTAATATCATAACAAAGTTATTGGTTTTGGGCACAACCTTGGTGCAACACCACCAAAATATTATCATTTGATACCCCCTAACCTTTTTGATAAACTATCCGTTGCCTTCTTCTTTCGAAGGACGAAGGGGCAGAAGGACGGAAGGACGCAGGGACAGGTTCATCGTCCTAATATGTTGCTAATCTTATGGATGACACTTTTAGATATTCCTGTTATCCTAGATATTTGCCTTATAGTAACCCCTTCTTGTCCCTTTATTTTTCTTATGATCTCATTTCTTTTATCTTTTTCAAGTTTTTGTAATTCGCTTATATTCTTAATTCCCATTTTTCTAAGGTTTTCTCTTACTTCATTATCCGTTTTTCTCTTTTTTTCTTTATATTCTAAACACTCATCATTATTCTTTTCTTTTGAGTATTTCTCAAACTCCTCTATGGATTTCTTTCTATCTTCTGAAAGCATTCTCAATGCAAAATCTGTATCTATTATTGTTCCTTGTCCTATATATTCTTTATAACTGCTCCATTTATAATCCACTATATTTTCAATTTTTCCAGCTTTTATTGGATTTTGATGAATGTATCTAAGAACTGTTAAAAAATACTCATCATTTTCAACAACTTCACTTTTATATCGCTCCTGAAATAAATGACCACATCTCTCATACTTGTTATTATACCAATGTACATAACTGCTACTAATTCTTTTGATTGCATTTGATATCGATTCTTTTTCTTCTTTTATTAGCAAATGTACATGGTTATCCATTAAACAATATCCATAGACTTTATACTCACTTATAGTTTTATAGTATTTTATTCTTTCAATAAATCTTTCTTTGTCTTCATCATCTTCAAATATATTCTGTCTGTTTATTCCCCTAAGCATTATATGGTATATTCCGCTTTCACTTTTTTCTCTAGCCTTCCTTGCCATTTTCCTCACCTCTATGCCCAGTTTATCATATTGGTCATTAAAGGACAATGAACCTGTCCCTGCGTACTTTTATCATTAAAGGACAACGAACCTGTCCCTGCGTACTTTTTTTCTTAACCCTTACCTTAACTCCTTCTTATTACTCCCCTAATTTCTTTTTTTGCTCTATTATAATATAATCATCAAGTTCTTGACTTATTTTTACTACCTCTGTAGTATTACCTCGTTCAACATATATTTTGTTTAAGGCTAATCTTAGGGCTTCCATTCTCTCCTTTATATATCTTTGATTATTCTTTGATTTTTTCACTTTAATTACCCTTTCTTAAAATATATTTTTGAATTTTTAGAACTATAAACTCCTTTTTAATATGTGTTCAATAGAATATTTTTGTTTATATCTAAATAAGCATGCTATATGAATTATATGTTAAATATTAACACGTAACACGAACTATAGTCAATATAAATTACGTACTATAGGTCGTTAATTTTTATTCTCTTTAAATGTAAAGTTAACTTAAGGGAGTGATTGGATGTATAATAGTATTTTAGGAAAAAGAATTCGTGAAGAACGTTTAAAAATAGGATTGACTCAAGAAAAGCTTGCGGAATTTGCAGAAGTATCACCTGCCTATATGGGTCGCATAGAACGTGGAGAAAGAAATATTACTGTGAAAACCCTTATTAGGATAGCTAATGCTCTGGGTACATCAATTGACTATTTGTTGAAGGATGCTTTTGAGATAGAAGATGATACCTTAGTAAAGCAGTGGTTACAATTAACAGCAAATAGAACGGATAAAGAAAAGCAAATGGCCATTGATGTGATCAAGGTTATGTTTGGTCATTTAGATTCTTAAATTATTGAATATTCCTTTGCATATCCTACAATCTCAAATAAAATAATTTTTAAAAAGGGCATTACACTATGTTTTCAATAGGCGTAATGCTCCTTTTAATTAGTTTGAATAATTACTACAAACAATTTTTTTCTACTAGTTTTATATAATTGTAAAATTATCAGTGCTTGACTCCTTTTTCTATATCATATTCTTCACCCTCAGTTCCATTATTTTACTTTCAAAACTAACCTAGGAGATATACCCACTTGACTGTTTATTCTATGTTTGATTTAATAGTTTAGTATGACTATATTGTACAAGAGAAAAGATGCCCACAATACATACATTAAATCAATTCATAGAATACCTTAAGCTATAGAGAGTTTAGGGTAAATCTTAATTTATGCATATCAAAATTTTTGATGTGTATAAATTAAAGTTTTGACTGAAATCCCTATAACAGTGCCAGAATAAAAAGTAAGTTTATTTTAAAGAGTATAAGGAAAAATATATAAATAATAGCATAGGAGGTTTTCACAATGGATAATAGGCAAAAGATTGATGATTTGCTAAAAAGAAAAGAAAAAATTCAAGCTGGTGGTGGAGAGAAAAGAATCAAGAGCCAACATGAAAAAGGAAAGCTAACAGCTAGAGAAAGATTAAATTTATTATTTGATGAAGGTACCTTTGAAGAAATAGATGGCTTTGTAAAGCATAGATGCACTAATTTTGGAATGGAAAATTTAGATGCTCCAGGAGAAGGGGTTGTTACGGGTCACGGTTTAGTAAATGGAAGACTTGTATATGCTTATGCCCAGGATTTCACTGTGGTTGGTGGTTCATTAGGAGAGATGCACGCTGCAAAGATATGTAAAGTTTTAGATGGTGCTGTAAAGGCAGGGGCTCCAGTAGTAGGAATGAATGATTCTGGGGGAGCTAGGATTCAGGAAGGTGTAGATGCTCTTTCTGGGTTTGCAAAAATATTTTACAGAAACACAAAAGCGTCGGGTTTCATTCCTCAGATATCAGTAATTATGGGCCCATGTGCTGGTGGTGCAGTATATTCTCCCGCATTAACGGATTTTATCTATATGGTTAATCAAACCAGTCAAATGTTTATAACTGGCCCTCAAGTAATTAAAACGGTTACTGGTGAAGAGGTTTCGTCAGAGGAATTAGGTGGAGCTATGACTCACAATTCAACAAGTGGCGTTGCTCATTTTGTAGCCCCAAATGATGAAGAGTGTATTGAACAGATAAGAATGTTACTAAGCTTCTTACCTTCAAATAATAAGGAGAAACCTCCCGTTTATTTAGCTAAAGACGCTGTAGATAAGATAATTCCTGAGCTAGATAGTGTATTACCTAATAGCCCTAAGAAACCTTACAATGTTTTAAATGTGATTGAAAAAATAGTTGATGATGGTCATTATTATGAGGTTCAACCACATTATGCTCAGAATATGGTTACTTGTTTTGCTAGAATTAATGGAAGTACGGTGGGTATTGTAGCTAATCAGCCAGCAGTACTGGCCGGATGCCTAGATATAAATGCATCTGATAAGGCCGGAAGATTTATCAGATCTTGTGATGCCTTTAATATTCCATTATTAACGATAGTAGATGTTCCAGGGTTCTTGCCTGGAACTAATCAAGAATATGGTGGGATTATTAGACACGGAGCAAAAATGCTTTATGCATATAGTGAAGCCACAGTCCCAAAGGTTACATTAGTAACAAGAAAAGCATATGGTGGAGCTTATATTGCTATGTGTTGTAAAGAGTTAGGGGCGGATTTTGTATATGCATGGCCTAGTGCTGAAATAGCAGTTATGGGGCCTCAGGGGGCTGCAAACATAATATTTAGAAAAGATATAGCCAATGCCGAGGATGGAGAAAAGCAAAGAGAGAAAAAAATAGCAGAATATACTGAGGAATTTGCCACTCCATATAAGGCGGCAGAAAGAGGCTATGTAGATGATGTAATAGAGCCAAGTGAGACAAGAAAGAAGATTATAAAGGCGTTTAATAGACTATCTTCAAAGGAAGAGTATGGATTAGATAAAAAACATGGAAACATCCCTCTATAAAACAAATACTAAAAAGAGGTGGATATATGAATGATCTAGTTGCATTAGAGAAAAACTTAGAAGAATTAATAGCGGTGATTAACTCAGTCGTGGCTATGAGTTTGAAAACTTCTTTAGATAAGATTAGAGTGAAAAGCATTAAATGTGAGAGAAATAAAAATATAAATTGGGAAAGTCCATTCCAGGAGGGAAGCTGTGTGGAAAAGTTTAAGGTAACAATCAGCGGTAATACATATGAAGTGGAAGTTGAAAGACTTACTGACGATTCTAGGAATGGTCAAAGCAAAGAGCCTCTTAAAGCTCCACCAAAACCAGTAAAGATAACAAAAACAAATACTATACCGCCAGGAGGAGGGGTCATTTCTGCTCCAATGCCAGGTACGGTTTTAGATGTTAGAGTTAGTAAAGGAGATAATGTGGAAGCCGGTCAAATTATACTAATTCTTGAAGCCATGAAGATGGAAAATGAGATCATGGCTCCAGCCAGGGGAACTATAACCTCTGTTCATGTAGGAAATGGCGATTCTGTAAGTGCAGGAGAGATAATGGTTAAAATAGGGTAAAAAGGTGAATACCTATTATCAACCTTCCCCATATAAGAAGCTACTTAATTCAGCTTTAACATATAACCAAATACTATATTTACATTCTAAAAAAGCTACAAGTCCTTTATTACTTACTTGTAGCTTTTTTCTTATGTTTTGAGTATTCACTATAAAAGTATATTTCAGTCCTACCTTTACAAACACAATATAATTGTGAGCCAACCACCTTATATTATTATATATCTCCTTTTAACTTCAGCTGATCTTCTTTCGTGTCAAACAAAACATCCCCTTGCCACGGGGAGATGTATGGATGAATTGTGAACGGCGTGGGCTGCTTCATGGAATGCTTCTCCTATGGTAGGGTGGGCATGGATAGTTGTAATAATCTCTTCCACTGTGGCCTCTAATCTAAGGGCCAACCCTCCTTCCATAATAAGATCAGTTGCCCTTGGCCCCGCCATATGTATCCCAAGTATTTCATCAGTATTGGCATCTACTACAAACTTCACAATCCCATTTGTCTCACCCATAATCAAGGATTTACCATTTGCAAATAGTGGAAAGCTTCCAATTTTAACTTCATATCCTTGATTTTTTGCTTCCCTTTCTGTTAGACCTACAGATGCTAATTCAGGCTTAGTATAAACAGCGGAGGGCGTGGTTTTAAAGTCAATTTTAGATGCTCTCCCCATGATATTTTCTGCTGCTGCTATACCTTCTGCGGATGCAACATGGGCAAGAAGCACTCCACCATTACAATCCCCGATGGCATAAATATTTTTCACATTAGTTTCCATGGTTCTCCTGTCAACTACAATGGCACCTTTATCAACTTTTACTCCAATCTCCTCAAGTCCTAGATTTTTCGTAACTGGTTTTCTTCCCACTGCCAATAAAACCTTTTCCACTACAAATGATTGTTTGCTCTCTCCAGATCTGGTATCAACAACTAATTTTTCATTATTTTCTTGAATACAAACTACCCTTGTTTTTGTATATATATCTGCACCTAATTGAATTAGCTGATTTTTCAAGATACCTACAATGTCATCATCCATTGTAGGTAAAATTTCTGGAAGCATTTCAATAATTGTAACCTTTGTGCCTAGGGAAGAATATATACTAGCAAATTCGCTTCCAATTACTCCTCCACCTATTATACACATGCTTTCTGGTATTTCCTTCAAAGATAAAGCTTCATTGCTTGTAATAACTTCATCTAGCTCAGCCCCTTCTAAAGGAATTCTTATAGTCTCTGATCCAGTAGCAATTACTGCTTTATCAAATTTAATAATTTCTTTTTTCCCATTAGGTAAGGTAACTCTAATCTCATTATCACTTATAAACTTTCCTTCTCCACTTATTTTTAAAATATTATTAGATTTCAAAAGGTTTTCTATACCACTTACTAATTGATCCACCACCGATTCTTTCCTCTCTTGAAGCACAGTCCAATCTATATCAAGGTTATCTACTTTTATACCGAGTTTTTTAGATTCTTCCTTTATTGTCCTATATAATTCAGTAGTATGAAGAAGTACCTTCGTTGGAATACATCCAACATTAAGGCATGTGCCTCCCATCCGTTCCTTTTCTATAATCGCGACATCCGCTCCAAGCTGTGCTACTCTAATAGCACATACATATCCTCCAGGTCCACCCCCAAGAATAACTACTTTCATATGTCTAGGCTCCCTTCCTATAGTATTAGCATTTCTGGCTTATCAATATATTGTTTGATTTTATAGAGGAACTGAGCGGCAACTGCTCCATCCACCGCCCTATGGTCTGCTGTAAGAGATAATTTCATGAATGGTTTGTTTATCACATTTCCATTTTCTAGTACTGGTGTTTCTACTATTGTATTAACTCCAAGTATTGCTACTTCTGGTTGATTTATGATTGGTGAGAAGGAATCTATTCCATACATTCCAAGGTTAGTAATAGTAAAGGTTCCTTCAGTTAAATCTTCCGTAGAGAGTTCATTATTTTTCGCTTTAAAAGCAAGGTCTTTAATCTCAGTGGAAATTTCTTTTAACCCTTTAGTATTTGCATATTTTACTACGGGCACTACAAGTCCATCATATATTGCAACTGCTACACCAATATTCGTATAATTTCTATATATAAGTTCTTCTCCATCTATTGAACAATTTAATAAAGGAAACTCTAGAAGAATTCTTGAAAGTATCTTAACCAAAAGATCCGTATATGTTACTTTATAAATATCCTTTAGTTTGTTCTTTAATCCTCTTAGATTAGTAACATCTACTTTTATATCATAGGTAACAGCAGGGGAAACCCTCCAGCTATGTGACATCCTTTGGGCTATAACTTTCCTCATTTGAGTCATAGGGACTCTTTCATCAATGGGGTTAGCAGCTTCAAGTATCCTACGCTTTTTATTAAATTCGAGTATATCCTGCTTCATTATTCTTCCATCCTTATTGATATCTGAGAGTTTAACATTCAACTTAATGGCAGCTTTCTCTGCCATTGGAGATGACTTAACTTTGCCCTTGGCTTTGATATATTTTTCAACATCATTCTTTGTTATTCTTCCATTAGGGCCAGTTCCAACAACCTCGGCAATATCAATTCCATTTTCTTGTGCTAGTTTCTTTGCTATTGGTGAAGCCTTTACCCTCTTCGATTCATTTACTTTTTTCTCTATTTCTTGCTTATCACTCATAATTTTAACACTATATTCTTTGTCAGCCTTTACAGTTGACTGATTTGATATTATTTCTAATTCAGCTATTGTAAAGCCAACGGGTACAATCTCTCCTTCTCGTATAAATAATTCCTTTAATCTCCCCTTTTGTGGGGATGTAACTTCATAGTTTAATTTTCCCACTACTAATTCTGCAATAGTTTCATCCTTTTCTATATTTTCACCGCAGCCCTTGAGGATTTTTACAACTACACCTTCTTCCATTTCCGAATTAAACTTAGGAATTCTGATTTCTATCTTAGCCATTGGAGGCACCTACCTTCATTTCTAGTCATTAATTACACCTTTTACAGCCTCTACAATTTTTCTTGCATTTGGCAAAACATAGTCTTCCATGGGCTTACTAAATGGTATTGGTACATTAGGTACTGCAAGTCTTTTTATCGGTGCATCTAAATAATCTAGTGCCTCTTCAGCTACAACGGCAGCGATTTCACCACTCATACCATAACTGAGATAGTCCTCGTCAACAATAAGAAGCCTATTCGTCTTTTTAATCGATTCAATGATGGTCTCCTTATCTAGGGGTACAAGACATCTTATATCAATTACTTCTACATCAATCCCCTCTTTTTCAAGTATACTAGCTGCTTCTAATGCTCTATGAACCATGAGGGATGCTGTAACAATAGTTATATCTGAGCCTTTTCTTTTTATATCAGCCTTACCCAATGGAATATAGTACATTTCTTCGGGGACATATTCCTTATTCCCATAGGGTAACCAGTCCAAACCACATAATAGCTTATGCTCAAAAAACATTATGGGATCATCATCCTTTATTGAACTTAATAGTAGTCCCTTTGCATCATATGCTGTGGATGGAACAACAATTTTTAATCCCGGTACATGGGCAAACAGTGAATAGAGTACTTGAGAATGTTGTGCGGCATCTCCATAACCTCCTCCAATGGCAGTTCTCAATACCACTGGCATCTTTAAGCTACCTCCTGACATATACGTATTTTTAGCTAAATGATTATATATCATATCCATTGCAACACCGAAAAAATCTACAAACATAAGCTCAACTATTGGTCGCAGACCCTCTGCCGCTGCACCTACAGCTCCTCCTATAAAAGCCGATTCAGATATAGGTGTATCCAAAACTCTACTTGGTCCAAATTTTTCATATAAACCTACATCTGTGCCAAATATTCCACCATATTTCCCCACATCTTCGCCCATCAAAAATATATTTTTATCCTTTTCCATGGCCTGCATCATAGCTTCGCTTATGGCCTGGGCAAAGGTTAATTCTCTATTCATTCCCCCACACTCCCTTCCGTAAATACATTCTCTAATGCTTCCTCTGGTCTAGGCCAAGGTGATTTTTCTGCATATTCAAAGGCTTCTTGTATTTCCTGTTTAACTTCTTTATCAATCCTTGTAAAATTATCATCGGATATATTTCCCTTATTTTGTAAATATTTTTTAAATCTTTCAATCGGTTCATTCTTTAAAGCCTGCTGTTGTTCTTCTTCACTCTTATAAACTTCTGGGTCTCCTTCAAAATGACCCATCAATCTAAATGTTGTACACTCTATAAAGCTAGGTCCTTTCCCTGATCTTGCTCTTTCAACGGCTTCCTTAGCTGCATCATAAACCGCTAGTAGATCATTCCCGTCTACTAAGACTGCTGGGATTCCATATCCCTTTGCTCGCATAATATTATTGTCTGTACTGGTGGACTCACTTTTTCTAACGGAAATGCCAAATTCATTATCCTCACATACAAAGATAACCGGTAGCTTCCATAATGCAGCTAAATTCATGCTTTCATGAAACATCCCCTGATTGGCTGCACCATCACCAAAAAATGCCACAGAAACATTGTCTTCGTCTTTATACTTTGATGCAAAGGCAGCTCCAAGGGCTGGAGGCATACTAGCACCTACAATACCACTACAGCTGAATTTAATAGACGTATCAAACAAATGCATATGTCCGCCTTTTCCTCTACATAATCCAGTGGAACGACCAAATAATTCTGCCACCATTTTTTTTAAGTCTACACCCTTGGCAACTAGTTCCCCATGTGCCCTATGGGTAGAAGTAGCGGTATCAGTATCTCTTAATTGGGAGCATACTCCAACTGCAATTGCCTCTTGCCCACAGTACAGATGCATTTCACCGGGGATTCCTCCCTTAGCATAGGTTTCAGCAATTCGTTCTTCCAGCCTCCTTATTAACAGCATAGTCTTATACATATCAAGAAATTTTTTTTCGTCAACTGTTGTCAATAATATCACCCCTTATTCATATTTATAAATAACAGATAACGCAATTACTATGCCAAAAAAAAATCAGGCATAATCGCCTGTTTCACTAAACTTTGCTGATGATACGTAGCGTTTTAGAACGTTCCATTATGAAACGCTACGCTTAATATCATATAGCTTCATTTTTCTATAAAGTGTTGATTTTGCAATATCTAATTCCTTTGCAGTCCTTGTTACGTTATATTCATTTTTTATTAATTTATTGATAATAGTCTCCTTTTCAATATTACTTAATGTATCGGATCTTGTATTAACATAGGATCTATTAGCTTTTTCTAGCCTTAGATCTTCTACTGAAATAGTATCATATGCAGATATATTTATAGCTCTTTCAATTGTATTTTCTAACTCCCTAACGTTTCCTGGCCATTTATGTCTCATTAAAGCTTGTAGGGCATCATCTGTAATTCCATTTACACCTTTACTTAGTAAGAGATTATATTTATTAACGAAAAAATCAGCTAATAGCCTTATATCATCTATCCTACGTCTTAAAGGTATCATCTCTAAGCTTAATACATTTAATCTATAATAAAGGTCTTCTCTAAATTCACCATTTCTTACAGCATCCTTCAGATTTTTATTTGTTGCAGCTATTACCCTTACATCTACTCTAATACTCTTATTGCTTCCTATTCTATTAACCACTTTATTTTCTAAAACTCTTAGAAGAGCCACCTGCATATCAAAGGGCATATCCCCTATTTCATCTAAGAATATAGTGCCTCCATCGGCTAATTCAAACTTACCTGTATTTCCATATTTCCTTGCCCCTGTAAATGCACCTTCTGCGTAACCAAACAATTCACTCCCAATTAATTCACGTGGTATTGCTCCACAATTTATAGCAATAAAGGGGCCACCTTTTTTTAAACTTTCATTATGTATTGCCTGGGCAAACATCTCTTTTCCTGTTCCACTCTCTCCCATTAGTAGGATATTTGAATTGCTTTTAGAGATTTGCTTTGCAGTATTAACTAGCTTTAAAAAATTCTTGCTGTGTCCTATAATGTCACTAAATCCTATTCTAGAACTGCTACCAACCACCGTATTAACTAGCTTTTTAACATTTTTAGCTTCATTTATAGTATAAAGAATGCCTTTTTCTAAGTCATTTTCTATGATTTTTCTAGATTTAATAATAAATTGATTATTCCTCCTATTAACCCTGATATTAATTTCATTAATCAAGCTTTGCCCACCAAAATCCTTGAATCCCCTTATTTTTTTTCGTGGAAGTATTATATCGATATTTTTGCCGATAATATCATCAGCTCTTTTATTAAACATAGTATAAATTCTTTCATTTACCCTTAGGATATTATCATTTCTGTCGGTGGCTATAATCCCCTCTTCAATATTTTCCATCATCATATTTAATATATGGTTAGTTATGTTCAACTCTTTTGATATTTGCTTTTCCCTTAGGATACTGCTTATATTATTTGCGGCTACTGCTACCATTCCAAGGGTATGGTCTTGAACCTTTGAATAATGTGCCGACATATTCAATACTCCAATGATTTTCCCATTACTGAATATAGGGGCCGAAGAACAAGTCCATTGCTTGACTATATGACAAAAATGCTCCTCTGCGAAAACCTGTTCTGGTCCTCCAGTTTGCATACACATACTTATGGCATTGGTTCCAACCGATTCTTCTCCCCAATTTGCACCCTCTATGAAGTTAATCTTATTAGCACTGGACATTATATCCCTGTCCCCAATTGCCCTTAGTATATATGCCTCACTATCACAAAGCATGACTAAAAAGCCACTTCCTTTAACCAGCTTATACAAATTATCCATTATTTCCTTTGCTACTTCCACAAGCTCTGCATTCCTGTTTAGAAAGTCCTTCATTATATTATTATTGAGAAATATCATTGGGCCCTTTATATTGGGATCTATGCCAGAATTAATACATCGTTTCCATGAGTTGATAATTTCAGAATTGATAGGATATGAATGGGTTAAATCACCTTTTAAGAAATTTTCCCATATGGTTCTAACTTTAATTGTCTTCCTATTATCCATGCCACAATTACAATTGGCTTAAAATATATATCCTAATAAAAATAATTTATCATCAGCTATTGTAATTTCCCTATAGATATTCCAGTTAAAGTTTTGACTGGAATCCCTATATTATCCTATATAAAAAATTGCTAAGATACTTACATGAAACCTTTATTTTTCCAAACTAATATAAGCCAATATACTCCTTTCTTAGATATCGAGCAAATTACATAATTACTTTCTATAAAAACCATATATATTATGCAATTCTGCCAAGTTAGAGTTATGCAATTTCCTCTATCAGTATTAAACTTATTATAGCATATAAATTTTTTTACTAAAACATTGATTCCCACGACAATATCATGAGGCGGCCCTGTTTTATATAAATTAAGATTACGAAATCATTGGAGCAGTTTGTTTGCTTCTATTTTGCTTTAAAAATTATGAGATGAAGACCAATATTACGATACAAATAAACCCGATATATTC
This sequence comes from Maledivibacter sp., assembly GCA_025210375.1. Lineage (NCBI taxonomy): Bacteria > Bacillati > Bacillota > Clostridia > Peptostreptococcales > Caminicellaceae > Maledivibacter > Maledivibacter sp. The sequence goes on from JAOASB010000016.1 coordinate 72,478, forward strand.
CTTAACGTCACTGGAATATATCGGGCATTTTATTTATATGGATACAAGGTTAGGATTAATGTGGCCCTTTTCCCTTAAATAAGGAAGGAAATAAAGGGTATCCTCTTTATATCCATCTAAAGATAATTTACTATTTTCTGAATCAGTTTTTAATTACGTTCTTTAATAGTGAGCTTAACACCCTTTCTATCAAATTTATAAAGTTCCGCAGCACTTGGTACTATTTCACCATTGCTCTTTACATCAAATTCTAAATCCTTCGGTAATGCAGTATAATATAAATAATACTCACCGGCAGGTAATTTAGCTAATGATGAAAGATCTTTTTTCCCTTTACATAATAGATCTACACTTGTAATTGGATTTTCAGATGATGCTTTTTTTTCCTTAATCGAAAATTGTGGTGTATCAGTCACTGAAAAGTCAATATCTGCATTATCACTGACTACTACATTAGATAATACATCTGTATCACCTTCATAAATAGATATATCATCACATTGTATTATTTTGGGTGAATCCTTATAGTAGACTTCTGCATCTGCTTTTTGCTTATCATTCTGTGCGTAGTAAACATAGTCAACAACGTACTCTGTTCCATCTAATCCTTCACCAATTTGTCCTGGCCATATCCCACCCATTGCTAAATTCATTTCAATATATTGGGGTCTATCTAAACATTTACTTGCAACTGAATCCTTTGAATAATCAATTACAGAAACTATTTTATCATCTACATACCATTCAATTTTTCCTTTTGACCAATTCATTCCAAATATATGATAATCGTCATTAAAATCCTTTGGAATTGTATAGGCAGTACCACCTAATTTATGATAACCATTTTCCGAACCATTTTGTGTATGTAATGTTTGATATACTGTTTTATTTCTAACTCCACCCTGTTTAGAACCTATTAGCTCCATAATATCCATTTCACCACAACGAGCCCATCCATATCCTTGTTCATTACTAACATCTCCGTCAAGAACAAAATCAGACCCTAATGTCCAGAAAGCAGGGAATACTGATTGTCCCTTGGGTAATTTGGCTTTCATTTCAATACGGCCATATAGAAATTCCTTTTTACCATGGGTTCTAACACTTCCTGAATTATAAATAATTTTTCTTGAGGAATTACGTGGATGATTATATTGTAATTCCTTTGGTCTATCAGTAGCTTTTAAAACTAATTCTCCACCATCTCCATTATCTCTTATGAAAACATTTTCCTTGTCATCTACATAATGTTGCTGTTCTATCCCACGAATAGATCCTAACTCATATTCCCATTTTGATAAATCTAATTTAGACCCATTAAAATCATCGGCCCATACAATATTATATTTTTCATCAACACTACTTGTGCTTTTTTCAAATAGCTCCACATCATCTACATAGGCTTGCTGTTTAAAAGTAAGGCTAGTGTTATCGGTTGTCCATTTCATAACGCAAAGTGCAATCTGCTGTTCATTGCAACTATTAAACTTTAATTCAACATTTTGATATGTCCATTCTTGAGCTTTAGTACAGCTAATAGTCTTTTCAGCGTCTCCAATTAAATGCCTAACATCTGGGGTTTTTACGTTTAACAGTGCTGTGGCTCCTTCTTTTGAAAGTAAAACCTTTGCCTTTGCAACATATTCTGTATTAGGCTTTACATTTATAACTTGGTAAACACAAGCATCTCCACTATTGGAAGGTAATAATCCACACCATTCTCCCACTGCGGCACATCCAGCATAATTTGTAAATTCTCCATCCCCCGTTGTTTTCCAATTGCTTCTTTCTTCGAATCCGCCACTTATAATTAAATTTCCAGGATTTCTATTAATTTTTACTAAGTCATATTGTGGACTTGCACTACTAGCTTCTGCTATTACAAAGGTATTCATCATCATAAGAGATACTGCTGTTACACCGATTATAGTTTTTAAAATTTTTTTCATTTTCATATATCTTTATTCCCCCATCTTAAGATTTAAATTTATTATTTCCCATCAATTTTTTTATAAAGATCAATAATTTCCTTTGCTAAATCTACAAATGCCATCGAAGTCATTAAATGGTCTTGTCCATGTACCATTAATAATGAAACTTCAACTTTAGCCCCTTGGGCCTCCTGAGCTAACATTTCTGTTTGAGAATTATGGGCCTTCACTAGGGAAGCCTCTGCTTCTGAAACCTTTGCCCCTGCTAATTCAAAATCTCCAGCCTTTGCAGCTTGAATGGCTTCCATAGCATTACTTTTAGCACCTCCTCCATGTATAATTAACTCCATAACTACTTGTAAATTCCCCTGTTCTTCCAAAACAAACATTCCTTTCAAAGTCATTGTTTTATAAACTATTTATTTATTGAGCAAATTGCATAATTACTTTCTATAAAAACCATCTACTATATATAGTTTTAAAATCTCCGAAGCTATACCATCAAATATGCTTATATCTTAAGCAATTAAATCAAGGATGATATTCGCATATGCAATTCTGCCAAGTAAGAGTTATGCAATTTCCTCTATTAATTTTATAGCTTTCTCCAATACTTTTTCTCCATTCATCATACCGTAATCAGTCATTTGTATTACATCTACCACCAAACCTAATGGTGCAACTTTTTCCTCAAACTGCTTTTTCATAAAACGTACTTGTGGGCCTAGGAGTAAAACATCAACTTTTTTCTCATCTAAGTAATTATCTACCTCACTAGCTGAAACGGCAAATATATCTGCTTCAACACCTTTATTTTCAGCTGCCTTTTGCATTTTAGCCACCATTAGACTAGTACTCATTCCAGCGGCACATACCAACATAATTGTTTTTTTCATTTATTACACCCCTTCTTAAAATATATTTGAGGAAATCACATAATTATAACTGGGCTAAGTTGCATAACATATATAGGATTCTCATAGCATGAATTAGTATCCACCCCAAGCTCTCTATAGTAAATAGTTTATGTAGAAGGTAATCTCAGGTCAAACCAAAACTGAAATTGAAACTGACCCTTAGTACATTTTAAATATCTTTACTTAATATTCAAGTTATTAGCGATTAATTGAACGAGCAACCATTGATACAGTATGGCGAACGCCACGGATTGCCTTGCTCATCGCGAAAATATTCTCAAAGGGTGCAACTCCACCATAACCCGCATCACCAATATGTTGAATATCTGCTCCACAAATTTTGTTGCGAATAGCGATTTCTTTAATAGTGTCTTCATCAGAACTTTCCTGGCTAGTACCAATTGCAGTTAATACAAGGGCCCCTTTACTATGTGCTACCTTAACTACATTGTTTAGTTCTGAATCATTAAAACCAGGAACTGTACCTACTGCTGGTACCAAAACAATATCTGCACCTGCATCAATAAACTTTTCTATAGCATCTATATCTGCAACCGGTTCATCAACACCGGCTCCATGCATTTTACCAGCTATAATTATTCCTGAAAATTTTTCTTTAGCTAGACGGATCACTTTTTCTATTTGTGAATTTGTCACCCCTGTACCAGGGTTACCAGTAAAGCAAACAAAATCCATTCCCAGTTTTTCAATTTCCTCAATTGTTTCAATATTGGCTTGACGCCCCTTACTTATATCTAATCTATCTTCTTGCATATCTGCTTCCAAGTCAACGGGCTCTAAGTTAACTCCTATCGGGCGTCCCACTAACCTATGCAGCTCATCTACAAAAAATTTATCTGTAGCTTCTAGCCCAAAAATATTTGGATTTAAAACATCTACACCATTAAGCAAAATCAAATCTGCCCCAAAGGCACTGGCAATTTCAGCGTTTGTAATATCTCCTACAAAGGATTCTCTTGTTGCCACATTCTCTGAAATAATGGTTCTTCCTTCACTCGCTTTGATACTTTGTTTCAATTCTGCCCCGGTCATATTTAATATATCCGACGCATTTGCACTAATCAATCTTTTAACCATAATTACTCCCCCAAAAATCATTTGATTTGTCATATTTATTTAATTTAATAATTTAAATTACTATATTTTCGACTTGCTTTGACTATGATGATTAACCCATTATACTATCATCAGTTTCAATATCTTCCGCCGCTTCTAAAGTTAAGTTTTGTTTTTCTACGGATTGATAGAAGACCCAATAAATTGCTACATCCACGATTATACATACTATCTGTAGTATAGAACCACTTATGTGTCCTCCAGTTGTAAGAAATCCACTAATAATTGGCGGCATTGTCCAAGAAACTGCAATCCCTGTAGTTGTAGCGACTAGACCCGTTGACATAGCAAAGTATGATATTATAGCATTTAGTACAGGTGCTAAAATAAATGGTATTAATAATGAAATATTCATTACTATTGGTAAGCCAAACATAGCTGGTTCATTAATATTAAATAGACCTGGTGTTAAAGTCAATGGCGCCATGGCTTTAGAAATCTTACTAGCTCTCTTTCGTCTAGCGATAATTACAATAACAATTATTAGACCGATGGTAGCTCCACCACCACCCATAAACACGAAGTTATCCATAAATTGTGCTGTAATAATATTTGGTAGGTGTGCAGTACTGTCTGCCTGGAATACTAAGCGATTTGCGTCAGAATTGATTAACCATATTGGACTGAGAATGCTATTTACAACGTTACCACCATGAATACCAACAAACCAGAATAAACTATTTAATAAAATGGCTATAATTGTTCCAAAGAGACTATTCCCTAGTAAGCCCAATGGTTTCCCTAAAACTATCATCATTAAATCATGAATATTACCAATGTTTATTCTATCAAAGACCGCAAAAACAACTAACCATAAAGTTATAATAGCTGCACCTGGAATTAAAGCACTAAAACTTTTAGAAACCGCAGGTGGCACAGAATCAGGTAACTTAATTTGGATATTACGTTTAATGAACCATTTAAAAATTGAAGTAGAAATAACGCCGAGAACCATAGCAACAAACAATCCCTTACTACCCATATATCCAACTGGAATTCCTGTACCTGCTTCACCACTTATAAAGGGCGTAACGACTACAAAAGAAGATAAGGATATAATACCTGCTGAAACACCATCAACTTTATGCTGACGGGCTAGACTGTTGGCAACTCCAAAGCTTGCTACTAATCCCATTAAACCAAAACTACTATCTACCCCTTTCCATAAGTAAGTATCAATTCCTATATTAGCTAACCAAGTTGTCCATATATCAATTGGGAAACTGGCTATCACAAGAAATAGTGAACCGATAATAATTAATGGCATACTTAAGGTGATACCATCACGTATTGCTATTAGTACTTTGTTTGCACCTAGCTTTGCCGCAATAGGCAGCATTTTTTCTTCGAGAAATTCATTTACCTTCTCCATATTTACCTCTCCTTAGCAATTGATTATAAAAAATAATTTATTAATATAGTTAACACCACTTTGCTTTGTCTATTTATAACAAATTATTATTTATTAACTAAATGATATCCTATAAATTGTAATTCGTCAATAATATTTTATAATCAAATATATCATATTCATAAATATAATCAGATAGTTATTTATAATTTATAATCAATATGATATAATATTATTAATATAGAGAAGTAAAATTTAAAGGAGTATGATTATGGAGCTTACAAAAAAACAGCAGAAACTAAGATTTAAAATTTTAGATAAAATATATGCTAAAGGACCCATATCTCGAATTGATATTTCAAATGAACTTGAAATCACCCCTGCAACTGTTAGCAAAATTACTGGTAAAATGATTGGCGAAGATCTTATTCACGAAATCGGTGAAGTTATGTCTACTCAAAATAAATCTGGAAGAAAAAAAATACTATTAGGTATATCTTCTAATCATAGCTTTTATATAGGAACCGAATTGTCTCAAAAGTACATATCATTTTGTCTAACCGATAATACCGGTAGAATTTTCAACGAGAAAACTATTCAATTAAATACTTATGATTTACCTAACACTTTAACTGAGGAATTTTATATTAATGAATTAAACAAGTTTATCATGTCTTGCTATGAATATAATCCTGTAGGGATTGGCGTTGCCCTTCCTGGTCATTTTGATGAAGGGAACAAAAAAATTATTACTAATAACCCCTTTTGGAAGAATTTCAATATCAAAGTTTTATCAGATAAAATTAACCTTCCAATTTATTTTGAAAACAATGTTAAATGCATGGCATTAGCAGAAAGATTATTTACTTTTACTGGAATTGATGATAATTTTATATTTTTTCATGTAAGTAGAGGAATGTTTTGCTCATATATGTATAATGGTGAACTCTATGCCAAGGATAATTTTCTTGTTGGTGAAATAGGGCATATAGTCGTACATCCAGATGGTGAGCTATGTGAATGTGGGAAAAGAGGTTGCCTTCAAACCTATGGAAGTGAGACATGGATTATCAAAAAATCTCAGATGCTTTTTGACAACTCAGAGCTTACCTATTTAAGACAATTAGTTACAGATAAAAATAAAATAACCATAGAAACTGTATTAACAGCCTATGGTCTAGGAGATGAGGGCGTAATAAATATACTTCACTCTGCCATTAAATATTTTTCAATTACACTTAATAATTTATCCATGATGATTGCTGCAAATAAAATTGTAGTCCATGGTGAATTATTCAAGGAAACTTTGTTAAGAAAATTATTAAGGGAATTATTAAATCAAAATATCAGTCTACTATTAATACACAACAAACAGGATATCATGATTAAAGATTATCATAGTCATAATGGTGCTTTAGGTGCTAGCGCTCTTTGTGTATCAAAAATGTTAATTAAGCTAGAATTACAGTAAAGAACTCTGCTGGATTCATTTCATTCTGAAACACCTTGGGGATGTCTCAAAGTCACCGTACTTTGAAACATCCCCCTTTAACCAAAGTTAATCCAACTTCCTAGTATGCTTCTTCATATAGTTTTATAATATCCTCTTTACTAGGTACTCTAGGGTTTCCACCCGTACATGCATCAGCTAATGCAAAATCTGCAAGAACTGCAAAATCTTCTTTCTTAACATCAAGTTCCTTCAAACCTGATGGGATTCCAACATCCTTTGACAGCTTTTTAATTGCTTCTATAGCAACTTCATTAGCTTCTTCAGTGCTTAATCCTTCTATATTTTCACCCATGGCTACTGCAACATCCCTAAGCTTATCATTAGTTGCAGTTGAATTATATTTAACAACATATGGTAACAATACTGCGTTACAAACTCCATGGGGCAAATCATAAAATCCACCGAGTTGATGTGCCATAGAATGAACGATTCCAAGGCCTCCATTACTAAATCCCATTCCTGTCACAAATTGACCATAGGCCATATCTGCCCTAGCATCCATATTTTCACCATTCTCAACGGCGTCTCTAAGACTACCTGATATAACCTTGATAGCTTCAAGATTATACATATCTGTAAAGGAAGTTGCACCGGCGGATATATAACCTTCTATAGCATGGGTTAATGCATCCATACCAGTTGCCGCAGTAAGTGATTTAGGCATTTTTGTCATTAAAGCAGGATCATTTACGGCCACTGATGCTATGGAATTAGAATCAACTAAAACCATTTTCACCTTTCTTTCTTCATCGGTTATTACATAATTTATTGTTGCTTCGCTTGCGGTTCCAGCTGTGGTATTGATTGCTATTATAGGTAGTGCCTTATTATTAGTTTTATTTACACCTTCATAGTTTCTTATATCTCCAGGGTTTGTTCCTAAAATCGCTATAGCCTTTCCAGTATCCTGTGGTGAACCTCCACCAATACTTATTATAAAATCACAGTTTTCTTCCTTTAAAGCTTTATATCCGTCATTTACATTTTGAACCGTTGGATTTTGCTTTGTATCGGAAAAGACTGCATAATCTATATTATTACCATCTAAAACCTCTAGCACCTTAGTAGCAATCCCTAGGTCTAATAATACCTTATCAGTAACTACTAATGCCTTTTTGACTCCCATTTTTTCAATTTCCGGTATTATTAATTGTATTGCACCTTCTCCCATTAAAACTATACTTGGAAAATAATACGCTTTTGCTCCAGACATTTTTAATACCTCCTCTAGACAAACAATATTGATATTTAAATTAACTAAAGATGACATTCACATATGAAATTTTACTCAAGTCCAAAATTGTTCATCCTTAATAATTTTTCTTCACTTATAATATGAGCAATTATCATGCCAAGAGAAAAAGGGATTATATCAAAAAAAATGTATAATATTTATACATTTTTTAATTGCTATATGTTTAATTTTTAAACACATGATGTTTTTTTAAACATTGATAAAATTTGGTCAATCCAATAAATTGCAGGACTAATTTCTATAAAAACCCTCTACCCCATGTGGTTTTAAAATTCCAGAAACTATAACCTCAAGTAGGCTTAGCTAAGTAAGGGTTATGCAATTTCCTCAAATATTATTTCCTTCAGATTTTATGCTTTGAATATTAATTTGATGACCCTTGATTTTATTATAAAGTGTGGTTCTATTTATCCCAAGGAATTTTGCCGTTTTTGTATAATTATAATTATTAGTCCTTAAGGTTTGCTCTATGGCCATTTTTTCTAATTGTTTCAATGGACATTCCGGTAATCTATATACTTCACCAGAGGTATTTAATTCATTGGAACTACCCATCCTTTTTATTTCATGATTCTCATTTTCTTCGATTAAGTTGAAATTCAGCTTTCCATTAAAATTAACTATATTTTCTATAACGTTTTCTAATTCCCTTACGTTACCAGGCCAATGGTAGTTGTGTAGCCTATGAATTATATTAAAGGGCAATGGAGGGATATTTTTTCCTAACAATTGTGATTTACTCCTTAAGAAATGATTAATCAATAATTCCAAATCAATATCACGTTCCCTTAGTGGCGGTAAATCCACTGGAATCACATTAATTCTATAGAAAAGGTCCTCCCTAAAGTAGCCTTTTTTTACTTCCGCCTTTAAATTTTTATTTGTGGCTGCAATAATCCTTACATCAATGGGGATTGGTTTATTATCCCCTAACCTCATGATTTGATGCTCTTGTAATGCTCTCAGAAGGTTTACTTGCATATGAAGGGGCATTTCTCCAATCTCATCTAGGAACAATGTTCCTTTATCTGCTAAAGCAAATTTCCCTAAATATCCACCCTTCCTCGCACCTGTAAATGCGCCTTCAACGTATCCAAATAATTCACTTTCTATCAAGTCCTTTGGAATAGCTCCACAATTTATAGCAATAAAGGGTTTATTTCTACGATCGCTATAGTTATGAATAGCCTGTGCAAATAGTTCCTTACCAGTACCACTCTCTCCTTGTATTAATACAGTTGAAGGACTATTAGCTATACTTTTACAGTATTCCTTTATGCGGATGATGGTTTCACTCTCACCTATGATTTGATTGAAATTATATTTTGCTGTTGTTAGAGTATATTTATCTACAAGCTTCATGACACTTTTAATATCCCTTAAAAGTAATACGGAACCCGTTATTCTTTGATCTTCCCCGATTATATGATGGCTGTCTATGAGTACCCTTTTATGGTTGCCTTTTACAACTGCTTCCCAATTATTAAATTTATGTTGATTTATGTAACTCAATATATCTCTATCTTTAGTAAAAAAGCTTGATAGATATTGATTAAGGCTGTTTTTTTCATCTATATCAAGCATACTACATGCCCTATCATTTATTAAAAGAATTTTTCCCATCTCATCCAGTGCAATAATACCTGTATTAATGGAATTCATTATTGTCTCCGCGTACTGGTAGGATTTAATAAGCTCTTTTTGGATTCTTTTATTTTTGAGTTCATGTTCTATGGAATCAGCGGCTGCAACAACCAATCCTAATGTATGCTTATTAACCTTTTCCTTCCATCCGTTTAAGTTGATACAACCAAGTATATTACCATATTTATCATGTATGGGGGCTCCAGAACAGGTAAAGCTTTTGAACATTGTTAAATAGTGATATTCTCCCCTAAGCTGTATGGCACAATTTTCTTCTAAGGCTAGGGAGATGGCATTAGTTCCTGTGCTTGCAAGGCCCATATCCGTTCCTACCTTCATCCCTATTTGATTAGAAAAATTGATTATGTCTTTGTCTCCAATAATACTAAGAATAATCCCATTCCTATCAATCAACTCTAAAATAAATCCGGTTTTCTCAACATAATTATACAATTTTTCCAGATATGGTTTTGCTTCATTTAATAGAACTTTATTATCCTCAAGTATACTGTTCATCTCGGTGCCCGTATATTTCTGACCAAGAAATTTAGCTTGTCTGTCAACACCCAGTTCCCCAGATCTACGATGATATTTCTCCACAATTTCTAGAATATTAAATTGATTATCATATCCAAAATATTTCATATTTACCCCTTTTCTCCCTGGCACATAATGCTTACTATAGAGAGTTCAAAGTGAATCTTAATTTATACATATCAAAATATCCCATGTTTCTGGGGAGTTTTGATATGTATAGATTAGAAACCTTACTTAAATACCTCTAGTTATTATTCAATATAAATATAACATATTAAATTTAGCAAATAAACCATTAGGATAATATATTGGAGAATTTTTTAACAAATATCATTGAACACCTAGTATTTTACGCCATCCTGCATTAAAGAAATCAACCAAGGTTGTCACCTCTTCTAATGTATCTTCAAGTCTATAGTTATGTAAAACACATTGAAATATGGATTCTAAATAATAGTGGGAAAGTATATGAATCGAACGCTCCCCTGGGATCTCCAATTCAACTCCAAGTTCTTTGAGTTCATGGAAAAACCCAAGGGTTCGTCTAACCTCTAAGTCCACTAAGTCCTCTACAATATTACTATATGATGTTCCTCCAGAACATAATAGCAGCAGCTTAAAGCTCTCAAAGTTATCATAAATATAATTAATAAGGGTAATTATTGAGTCATTATCTATCTCAATACACTCCAATATGCTGTCCTTTGTAATATCCTTGTGACAAGCCTCATTGGAAGCATCATACATTTCCATTAATCCATCCACACAGGGTGCTACTAAAGCTTTGAACAAATCCTCCTTACTATCAAAATGCCTATAGAAGGCCCCGTTTGTCACGTCCGCACCTCTACATATTTCCCTAAGATTAGTCCCTTGATATCCCTTTTTCAAAAAAAACTTTTTAGCACTTTGCAATATTTTTTCGTGGGTAGCTCCATAATCATATCCCATATTGTAATTTGAACCTCGCTTTCAATTACTAAGTAATATTATTTAGTAATGCTACCCTATAAAATTCCTATTGTCAACATTAAATGAAGGATGGACATATGCATTTTACACTTTCCTTATTACATGAAAATCACATATCTCATATCCATCTGCAATTGTTTTTGTTCTTTCAAGTTTACCTCCCATCAAATCAATTGTTATATAGTCAATTTTGCATATGTATTTAACTAGATGGAAACAATCTTCTTTTTTTGCTAACTCGCATATTCCACATTTTGTATAGGTAGTAAAATATTCATCTACCTTGGCTTCATGGGTGAATTTCCAATCCATACTATAATCAGATTTTTGAGAACGTATTGCTTCAGATGTTTTACTCCTATGGGATTTTTCAGAAAAAGGATCTTTTTTTGAAAAAATCTTTTTTAATATGGGTGCGTTCCCAGCGCTCTTGGCAACATTTGCAAATATTTCTTCCTTCATTTTTCTATCCGTTGCCAAATAAATGGCGAACATCAAGCACCCCATCACAAGTCCACCTGTCAAAGAATTCTCCTTTGAACCACCAATGCCTGGAGTTCTTTCTAGCATTTCACGGTAAATTCTTTTTGTTTTTCTCTTTATTAACTTTGTATCCTTTTTACCATATACCGTTTCAAGATATTTAAATATGGGCCTTTGGTACATCAAACAAACAATTCTTGCCAGTGTATCATACTTCATACATTTTTCATTTTCCATTAATTTATCTGTCATTTGATACCCCTCCTTTATAGAAATATTATTTTATTAGCTTCCATAATTTTGTCATTACGTCATAATCATAGCTTATATTCAAACTCAGATATGATTACTAAGTAAGCTTACATAGTAATCATATGCTAAAAAGTTGTCATTGTCAATATTTGGGCTTTTTATTCTAAGAAGATTTACATTGTTCTATATTTTCTATTGTGGAGAGTTTAACACCCCTCTTAATCTATACACCCTTCCCATGCTTTTTACTTTTTCCTTAATTTTTTCTTAAAACGACTATATTTCTACAAATTTTGACAAAAATTTAAATCAATATATTTTATACTACATATAGCAAAATCAGTATCAAAGAAAGGGGATTATATGAAAAGATTTACTTATGTATATTTGGGCTTTTTTTTAGTTTTACTTTTAATGTTGTTTTCAGGATTAACAGGGGAGAGTATTTTTCAAACTGATGAAGAAATAACAGATTCATCCAAAGTAGAGTTGGCTAAAAGTATTTCTATTTTGAGTTATCATCATCTTTTAAAGAATGAAGAAAACCCTTTTCCTAACAATGACTCTGTCTTGTCTGTGGAAAATTTCCAAGAACAAATGAAATATTTGCACGATAAGAACTTTAATGCTATTACACTTGATGAGTTGGAGAAATTCTTAAGGGGCGAAATAAAGCTTCCTAAAAATAGTATTGTAATAACCTTTGACGATGGATATAAAAGTAACTATATATATGCCTATCCGGTTTTAAAGGAATATGGCTTTAAAGCTTCAATTTTTATGATTACTAAATTAATTACCAATGAACCTACTAAGTTTGATCCAAAAACCCTACAATATTTATCTTGGAAAGAAATGAAGGAAGCCAAAGATGTATTTGAATATGCTAGTCACACCAATGACTTACATAGGCTAGATGCTAAAAATAAAAGTTTTTTAGTTGTACAACCTAAGGATGTGGTTTATGCTGATCTTAAAAAAACACAAGAGCTATTGGAAACAACCTATTTAGCTTATCCCTACGGACAATACACTAAGAATACAATGTCCATACTGAATGACTTAAACTTCAAAATGGCTTTCACAACAAAATCTGGAACTGTAAAACCAGGGAATGATATGCTAAAGTTAAAAAGATATGTCATATCACCTAATACATCTTTAAATAAATTCAAGAAAATAGTAGATAGAAGATTTTCTTTTTTCAACTGAGCAAATTGAATAATTACCTTCTACAAAAGCTATATACCATATATAGTTTAAGCATCCCCAAAGCTACAACCTATACTTATGATCATTTTTCTATTTTTAATTCATAAACATAGGCATGTAAATGCTTAAATGTATTTGGACTAATGACTGGTGGTTCTATTGTAACAGTATTTATATTTTGATGATATTTAATATCACCATCATAGCCAAGCAAACTTATATTATGTACTTTAATATCGTCATTGAGACAAATCTTTATGTCATCATCAAACCATTTTGTACAAATTACATAATTGTACATATCAGTTTGAGTAACAAAAATTTCTTCATCATTTGATTGTACTCTGTTAGATGGTAGGGTTTCATAGATGGCTTTCCCGTTTATATTAAGCCAATCACCAATATCCTTTAACCGTTGTTGCTGTATAACAGGAATTCTACCATCGGCTGTGGGCCCTACATTTAATAATAAATTCCCACCCTTTGAAACAATTTCAATTAATTCATGTATTAACTGGGCAGATGTATTATAATCCCATAAATTCTCCGCTCTGTTAAAACCATAGGATTTACCTATGCCCCTACTTTCTTCCCAGGGATGTCTAAAACCATATCCTTCAACATCCCTATACTCTGTACTATAATAGTCACCATGTCTGCCGGGCATTCCATCATAAAATCTATCATTAATAACTACTTCATCCTTATTTGGAGCTTCATTGTATAGCCAAGCTAAAAACTCCTTTACCCTACTTCTTTCTTCACTAAAATCCCATTCTCCACCATCCGTAAAAATCAAAGCAGGTTCATATGTATTCACCAATTCCTTTAATTGTGGTATCAATATTTCATCCACATATCTATCTTCATCAATTCCATATAGCTCTACATCTCTCTTTGGTATAAAATATCCACCCTTAGGTCTATGACTCCAATTTGTTTCCCAATCGATAATTGAGTAATATACTCCCATCCTCAGTCCTACCCTTCTAACGGCATCAGTCAAATTCCCTAATAGATCACGATTTGGGCCAACATCAGTTACTCTCCAATTCTTTTTGTGTTTATTTGTAGTTGGCCACATGCAATAGCCTTCGTGATGCTTAGAGGTTAATACGACATATCTAGCCCCTGCTTCTTTAAAAAGCCTTGCCCATAATTCTGCATTGAAAAGTTCAGCCCCAAAGTCCTTTGCAAAATCTCTGTATTTGAAATCATTTCCATACATTTTCCCATGAAAATCCTCATCATTGTTTTTATAGTCGCCATATACGCTTGCATAATACCATTCCCCATAGGAGCCAAATCTCTCATCACTGATCCTTCTCCAGGCGGGTACGGAATACACTCCCCAGTGTATAAATATACCAAATTTTGCATTTGAGAACCATTCCGGTGTTTTTCTACTGTCCAAGGAAAACCAATCTGGTTGATATTTAGCGGTGTTAGCCATGATTTTCATCCCTTTCTCAAAATGTTTTCATATGTATAGGCCATTACCATTATATAATCATATTCATCGTAGAAGAATGACAAAAGCAGCATCTGAATTATTGTTTATTTTCTTTCATAAATTCTGCCCCTTTTTTCAGAGCATCTTTTGCTTCTTCTAATATTTTAGAATAATGTAGAAAGGAATGTAATAAACCTTTATACACATCACATTTACATTTAATCCCATTTTCTGTTAAAATCTTTTCTAAGGCCAAACTATCATCTAATAAAGGATCTAAATCACCTACACAAATATAAGTTGAAGGAATGCCATAGGTTAAATCTGCTGATAAACAATCAAGATAAGGATTGTCCTTATCCCCTTCATTTTTAACATAGCAATTACAATAATAATTAATATCTTTTCTTGTTAAGCCATCCCATGGACCACCAAAAAGTCTCATGGACATAGAATCCTTCAAGCCAAAACCTCCATAATAAAGAATTAATGATGTGATATAAGAAATATCTTCTTTTTTATTTCTTAAAAATAAAGTCGTCGCTAAAGAAAGACTCGCACCCCCGGAATCACCGGCTAATGATATATTATTTCCGTCAATGCCATGGTTCTCTCCATAATTATGTAAGTATTCAACTAATGCCACACATTCTTCTAATGCAACGGGAAATTTATTTTCTGGGGAAAGTCTATAGTCAATTCCAATTACCGCAACATCTGCATAATTTGAAAGGGTACGCATAATTCGATCGTGGGTATCCATATTGCCTACTACAAATCCTCCTCCATGAATGAAAACACAACAGCTATTTATGCTTTTTTTATTTGGATAATATATGCGTATTGGTATATCTCCATGGGGCCCATTTATGGTCATATTTCTTATATTTTCTACACTAGGGCCTCCTTCATTCCAATATTTTCTTTCTATCACATATGCTTCTCTTAACTCATCAAAATCATCACCTGTCACAAAGGCATCCTTTGCTCTTTCATCCTGTATCCTTAAAACTTCTTTCATTTGTTTTGTCATCCTTGAAAATACATTCAGCTTATTTTTTTGCACATAGTTCCCCCCTCGTCTTTAAAAATATCAAGTCACTTATTTATACCATCCATGATTAATTTTACATTCCACCATAAAAATGCTAATAGCAAAAATATTGAAGAAGTCTCTAAAATACTAGTAGATAAACTTGTTTGATATGGCATTTATATAACCTCCTTGCTCATTTCTTTATTATCTACGACAATTTGTTTAATGAAGGCCGAGATTGAAATAATAAAAAATACTAGATAGGGTATCGTCATTGTCGTTGCTAGTGCTTTTATTCCGTTGAAAGCATCATTGCCTCCTCTAAAAGTTGCAACAATTGCCGCAATAGCTATAATTGACATAAGTACACTCCATACCCCTGCTCTAGTAGCACTATTCGTTTTTCCTTCAAGGTCTGTCATTGTACTAAGGGAAACCGAACATCCAGTACAAGTTGTAGCGAGGAAAAATAAAATAAGTACTAGGGTAAATATAGTAGTTAACTGACTGAATGGCAGTGTATCTAATAATGCAAAGAAAGTCATATCGGGAGTTGACATTGCTATTTGTGATAATGACCCATCCCCTTGAATAACATTCAACATAGCGGTTCCACCAAATGTACAAATCCACAATATCATAAAAGCTACGGGTGCAGTCATTGTGGCAATAGCATATTCTTTCAGTGTTCGTCCATAGGAAATTGATGCAACAAAAACCCCCATGAATGGCGTCCATGAAATCCACCATAACCATCCAGTTGCAGCCCAATCATAAACGAAACTTTGCTGTTCTGAGAATATATACATCTCAAAGTTCTGAACTATTAAAGTATCTATAAAGGTTCCAAAGGTAGTAACAATTTGCTCAAATATGAATCTTGTAGGCCCAAATACCATAACAAAAACCATTATACCTATTGCCATATACATGTTGATATTCCCGATTATTTTCATACCCTTTTGTAGTGGTGTTACTGCGGCACTGGTAAATAGTACAAATAGAATAGCTAATATTATGAATGGTAAAATTGATGAGATATTATCTGGTATTAGAAAGAGTTTTTTTATTCCTCCCGACATTTGGATTACCCCAAGACCTATTGTTGTTGCAATGGTAAGGGCCGCACAAACAACTGAAAGTATATTCATTGTCTGTGATACGGGTTTTGCCCATTTTTTACTTCCAAATCCCATTGTGATCGCTTCACCTGGTAGGTACTTTCCCCCATGGGTATAAACAAAATATCCAACTACCAGTCCAGCAATACTAAATATTACCCATGCACCTATTCCCCAAAGATATACGCCCATGCCCATTGCATGTCTAGCAGCTTCCATTTGACTCACACTAGTATTACTGATCCCCATTGGTGAAAGATAATAAGCATACAAGGGTTGATTGATTCCAAAATATACAATTCCAATTCCTATTCCGGCTGTAAACAACATCGCCAGCCAAGAAAAAGTAGAAAACTTTGGCCTAGAATCTGTGCCACCAAGTCTAATGTGCCTATACTTTTTTGAAAAGCCGAAGAATAGACAAATTATGGCAAACAAAACCGGTAAAAGCATTAGGAACCAGCCGTAATTTATCACAAAAAATTGCTGGATAACCGAAAGGGAAAGGGTTAGCTGATTAGGTGATATGATGGCCCAAATGGCAAAAGCCGAAGTAATAAAAGCAGAAATTAAAAATAAAGGTGTTAAGACTTTCTGTGCTTTTTTATCATTATACATATACATCCTCCTTAAATTTACATTGTACTATTCATATTAACCATAGTTTTGCATACCTTATATAAACATGTGGGATTGTTATACCAGCTTTTATCGCTACTATTTCTTCAAGCACTATTAGTACTCCTCAATACTTTTTATCAAAATAAATCATTTTTCAAAATTGTATTCTCTACATATAAAAAGCATTGATATTTGTATCAATGCTCAGGCTGTTGACAAACCCGAAGTTCGAGGCGTGCTGAAACTGAGAGGCAACAACGTAATAGACATATTTTAATTACCCCTACATCGTAATCTCTATTTAAATATGTATTCAATTCTATAGAAATGATTTCTTTATTGCCTTATCTATAGATATTCCAGTTAAACAGTTAATTTGTACACATCAAAACTCCCTAGAAACATCGGATATTTTGAGATGTATAAATTAAGTTTAACTTTGGGAAATCTATATACATAATTATACACACTTAACATATTATAGTCAAATTTTTTAGAATTTTATATATATTCGATATTTTTCTGTAACTTTAGAAGGAAGTACCAGATACCAACGAAGAAAAAATACCTATATAGAATACACTAATATATCTATGAAAAAATAGTGCCCAAATATATAGTTCATACATATTATATTAGTATGTTTACTGTTTATAAGGGGGATTTGATAGGATGATAAACGACAAATATGCTATGATTAGCGGGATAATAAAGGGAATCAATGTTAGTAATGGCAAGAAATCATTACTGATAGTAGATAATAAAGGCTTTGAATATATTTTTTTTATTAATGAGCATACAATAATAATGACCTTTGAAGATCTTAAAGTAGGTCAAAGGGTAGATATCATATTCAATGGTATACTAACAAGAAGTATTCCACCCCAGGGTAATGCAATAATAGTTAATGGTTTAAAAGTATAACAAAAAAATTCTAGTCTTATTACATGAGGAAATTGCATAACTCTGACTTGGCTAGGTTGTATAATATATATAGTACATAATTTCTGTAGAAAGTAATTATGCAATTTTGCCAAGTTACAATTATGCAATTTCCCCATTTAATCAATCATTCTTCTATTATAGACAATATCTCTTTTTCAACCTTTTTAATATTGGGAACATAACTGTTTATGAATTTCAGTCTCCCAATGATTTCATATTTTCCTAGGCTAGCCGGTATTAAATAGCTATCTCCTTTTTTTATCCTTTCATTTCCATTACTGTATTTAATTTCACCATCACCTTCAACACATGTAATAATATTAAATCTATCTTTATCACTTTCAATGGCACATGCTGTTTCGACATCATATACGTCCAATGCAAAATGGGCATCTAGACAATAGAAGGTCTTACTATATCCTTCACGTTCCACCCTAAGCCCTTCGCTTCTTTTACCCCTAAGTCCTAAATTAATTACATCCAATGCTTTATTTATATGTAAATCTCTACCCCTATCATAATCATAAACACGATAGGTTGTATCGCTATTTTGCTGTATTTCTGCAATTATAACACCCTCACCTATGGCATGTATAAGTCCGCTTTTAATAAAATATACTTCACCTTTCTTTACATATACCTTATTCATACATTCAGCAAATTGTCCTACATCAATAGAGCTTTTAAGGGACTGCTTTGTACATTCTTTGCATCCGATAATAATACTAGATCCCTCAGAAGCTTCCACTATATACCATGCTTCCGTCTTACCTGTTTCACCTTCCATTCTTGATGCATATTCATCATCTGGATGTACCTGAACCGATAGATTTTGTTTAGTGCTTATTAATTTAACTAGCAATGGAAAGTGATCACTGGATGTATTACTACCCAATATTTCTTCTCCCTTTAGCTTAATCAACTCATCAAGGTTTAATCCTTCGTATTTTCCATTAGCAACAATACTTGTGCCGTGCTGATGACATGCTATATCCCAGCTCTCACCAATATTGCCATCTGGCAAATCATATCTGAATGATTCTAAGCCCCTTCCACCCCATATTTTTTCGAAATATAGATGTTTGAATCTTAGAGGATACATTATACGCCCCCCCAGCCTATATATTTTTTATAATAACCTCAACCTGATCAATTAATTTATTAAAGGCTTCCTCAGCAACCTTTAAATTCTTATCCTTTATGGCCTTAAATAATTGGACATGATAAGCTGTGCCTTCTGTCAAAGCATCCCCCGCACCTAAAGGGTTTTCCCACAGCACCTCAAATTGGTCGTGTAAATAATTTATGGTATTTATCAAAACTGGATTTTTTGATGCTTTATATATAGCATAATGGAAAGCCTTATCATACTTAGGATGAGGTTCTCCCTTTTTAGCCTTTTCCTCCATGATTCTCACATTTCTCTCCATATCGTTGATATCTTCTTCAGTAGCATTTTCTACTGCAAGCTCTACAGATAAAAATTCTAGGGCTCTCCTGACATCTAAAACATGAAGCAAATGCTGTTTTTTGTTATCTTCATCGCCATCCTCGTGTTGAAATATAAAACTATTACTTTTTACATACATTCCTTTTCCATTTATGACCTCAATTATGTTTAAAGCTTGTAGGGTTCTTAATGCTTCTCTTAAGGACGTTCTACTGACTCCAAATTTCTTTACCAATTCACCTTGGGTAGGAAGTTTATCACCATTTTGCAAATCGCTTTCTTTGATTATCTTTTTCATTTCTTTAACGATCATATCATGGAGCAGTGTTCTTTCAATCATAATCTTTACCTCCATCCCAATTAAATATATTTATGTAGGAAAATATAGGCTAACACTATTGCTTTCCTAACATAGCTGCACCAATAATTCCTGCTTTATTTCCTAACTCTGCCAATACTATTTTACCTATGGGTAACTCCCTATAATACTGATTTTTCTTTACATCTTCCTTTACTAGATCTAATAGATATTGTCCCGCATTGGCAACGCCCCCACCTAATGCAATTATCTGTGGATCTAAAATATTAATTAAATTGATTATACCTAGGCTTAAATATTTGACAAGTCTTTTTACTGCCTTATTAGAAAGTTCATCCCCAGCTTTTGCACAATCAAAAATTAGTTTTGCATTTAACTCTTGGGAATCATCATTAATTTTTCTATAAAGCATTCCTTTTTCTTTACTTTCTTCTAATAGCTTTTCAGTATATTTAATGATTGCCGTGGATGAAGAGAAGGTTTCTAGACATCCATTCCTTCCACAATTACAATCATAATAATTCTCCCCTACTACCATATGTCCAATCTCAGAGCCTACTCCATTATATCCACTATATACTTTCCCATTAAATATAATTCCTCCACCAATTCCCGTTCCTAGAGTGAGCAGTATGCCACTTTGACCCCCCATCATAATCCCACAATTATATTCAGCCAAAGCAGCAACAGTAGCGTCATTATCAATATAGATAGGTTTTTTAAATTCCTCCTGCAGGATGGCAGCTAAGGGTACATTTTCCCAACGAAGATTTACACAGAATATAACATTTCCATGTTTATCAGCTAATCCCGGTATCCCTATACCGATTGACTTTATTTCATCCTTTGATAAACCATACTCCTTAAGTAAATCTTTTATCAGTCCCTTTATATCATCTATTATTTCTTCAGTACTCCTTTCTGTCCTCGTGGGAATTGATTTCTCATATCTTAACTCCCCACTTTCACTAACAATTCCTGCAGCAATATTTGTGCCTCCTAAATCAACACCTATATACATATGATTTCCCCCCAAATAATTTTTCAGCAGCCTAGGCATATGAAGAAAATAAACCAGTCAAGTTACGAAGTAATTTCGATTATTTTCTAGGCACTTAGTCATGAGCATACTCACTGTATGTAAGTGACCCAGTAACTACGAAAAGAATCAAAAGGCCAGTGAGATGACTAGTTTATTTTTTGAATATGCCTTATAACTTAAATTAGAATCTACATATTTAATCTTTAACCTAAATGTTTTTATTTCATAGGGCTTTATTTCAAATGAAAAATACTTATTTTCATGATCAATAGTTTCAATTGTATTTTCCATAAGATCACACTCAAAAACACCATCTAAATTAAAGAATGTATTACAAATAGCTTTAGTACGTTTATTACAAAACTCATACATCCTTATTATGATATCACAGCCATCCTCAGATTTTTTTATTGTATCAATACATACATTGTCACAATCAACACCTATAAATGAAATTATATCAGATAAAGAACCCCTATGGGCTTTCTCATATTTACTAATAACAGGGGTGTTCAAGGATAATGCCATGGCATTGGTATTGGCTTTTATCCAATCGCCACCATGGGGATATAGGGAATATACAAATCTATGCTCTTCCTTATCGGCATCAGGATTTGGATAGGTCCCACTCTTTAATAAAGTAATATTTAAGTTTTCATCCTTGACATCATATCCGTATTTACAATCATTTAAAAGACTTACTCCATATCCAGACTCCGATAAATCTACCCATTTATGGGCAGGGACTTCATACTGTGCTTGATCCCATGATGTATTGTTATGTGTCGTTCTCTCTATATTACCAAATTGTATATCGAACACTGCCTTTGTTGCATTTACATCTACAGGAAAACTTGCCTTCAATAAAACATCTGTTTCCTTCCAATCCACATATGTATCAAAATCAATTCTGTTTATATCCTTATATATGATTATTCTTTGAATTATTTTAGACTTTGAAAAATCTTTCTCGATTTCTAAAACCTTTCTCACCGGGCCATCTTCAATGATCTGCACCCTTTTTACATCATCTATTTCCCATACCTTTTCTTTATAATAATTACTGATATTCCAGTTATCATAGGTCATTGGCTTATCTTCATAGGCTAGAAGTCTATTGCCTCGGTGACATTTTTTGAGTATCTCCCTATGGTTTATCCTATCATATATAGAGGTAAAGCTTCCCCTGTTGTCAAGCCTAATGTCAAAAAATTTATTATACATCCTATCCTTTGATATATTAAATTCCTCGGTACTATTCCCACAGCATTCACTAAAATCATCTAAATCATTAGTTATATTATAGACCGAATAACCATTTGAGGGAATATCTTCAGCATAAAAAACTACTTTTTTATTATCTCCTTCTTTAAATATCTGACTTTGAACTTCCCTATTGTTTCCATCGACAATCCTTATTTTATCATAATCCCTTGGGATATCAGCCTCTATAATATCCTTTCTGTTAAACGACAAGGTATTAAATAGCACTATGCTATCATGCTCCAAATTAATTTTACTACAAATATTATCAACGGATTCATTTATCATTTTTTTTGTGCTTTTTTCTATTAACTCATGCTCTTCTTTAGTTACCTCATACACTTCTTTGATACATGAACCGGGTAAAATATCATGAAATTGATTTCTTAATAGGATCTCCCAATTCCTATCCAATTCATATTTTTTGTAATCACTATTATTTATTATCATATCCATGGCATTGAGCTTTTCTGCATTAGATAAACCTATTTCATTTTTCCTATTTCCTCTTTTTTCTCTGGCCATGGAAGTATAGGTTCCTCTATGATATTCAAGGTACATTTCCCCATTCCACCTCGGAATATGTTTTGAATCCTTTATTTTCTTTTCAAGCTTGTTGAAATACTGATTCACCGTACATACCTCTGTCCTTGGGCAACCCGGTATTCCTTTCTCCATTCTCCTATGATTTTCAAGCATTTCCTTGGTAGGCCCACCCCCACCATCTCCATAGCCAAAGGATATTAGTACATCATCATTTAGAATCTTATGTCTGTATTTATTCCAAGCTCCCATAACCGTTTCTGGGAATAGCTGCCCATTATAATCCGTTGCATAGGAAGTGACGCTTGCCCTTGGATAGGTTGT
The DNA here is from genome assembly GCA_025210375.1 of Maledivibacter sp. Lineage (NCBI taxonomy): Bacteria > Bacillati > Bacillota > Clostridia > Peptostreptococcales > Caminicellaceae > Maledivibacter > Maledivibacter sp. The sequence continues at coordinate 95,799 of JAOASB010000016.1, forward strand.
GGTAATCAAATGGGTTAATATCTCGCTTCCATCTAATCCTCTCCATAAAAAGGTGTCAAGGGGCATTCTGTCGGTATCATTCCACCCCATTTTACAGCTCATAAAATATTTTATTCCACTTTTTTTCATTATCTGTGGTAATGCTGCATTATAGCCAAAGACATCGGGCAGCCATAGGACATTACACTCGACACCAAATTCTTCTCTGAAAAATTTTGTACCATAAAGTATCTGCCTCACAAGACTCTCCCCAGAAGCTAGATTGCAGTCCGACTCAATCCACATGGCACCCTCAGCTTCCCAACGCCCTTCTTTAATTTTCTCCTTAACTTCTTCATAAATATCGGGATAATCCTCTTTTAGGAACCTATATAATTGGGGCATACTTGACATAAACTTGTATTCAGGATATTGTTTCATCAAATTAAGAACAGTCGAGAAGCTTCTAGCTACTTTTTCCCTTGTCTGAGCCACTGTCCAAAGCCACGCGATATCTATATGGGTATGACCTATAATACTGGCAGTTGGACTTGATGCCCCACACATCTTGTTATAAAACTCTTCATTAATATATTTATTTGCCCTTTTTATTGATTCAGAATATAACTCGGTATGGGGACTTCTGAAATCTATATGATTAACAGTTTCATTTAATGCTTCTAGTATTCTAAGCTTTGTATAATCTCCGTCGGGCAGATTTTTTGCCACTTCATAGGGAACCCTAATATCATAGTACAGTTTTCTAGTTTCTTCATCAACGGTGACAATTTTAACTTCAAGGGAAAATTTCCTGTCATACATGCCACTATTAATCTTAATATCGGCTTGATATTTTTCTCCCCCCTGGGATTCTTGGGAAAGTATGACTTCCCTATGATTTATGTCCAGTCCTTGTATTATTTTATTATCTAAATATAAAAGCATTTGAGGATTTATTGTGGTTTCTTCTTTTTCTAGATCATCTATGCCTGTTGATACATATAATGCAGTAGTTTTTCCTTTAAATTCTTCTGGAACATTTATATTGAATCTCAGCCATGCATTCTTATCTATACCACCCCAGAATTCTCCACACCTATATGTTCTCCAGTTTTCCGTTGTTTGGTCTACTTCATGGATATTTCTAAAAAAACCATCCTTCATGGACATCTCTTCTATAAATACTACCCTTGAATATATATTATCCTTCAATTCATTTAATATCTTCTTTATTCTACCTAATGTAAAATCCATAATTTACCTACCTCTCCCAATGTAAGCTTAAGGGAACAAGCCTTTTTTAGGTGCTATACCAAAAGCCTACTAGTATAAATGACATGCTATATAATGGTTATTACCAACTTTTTTCATTTTAGGCATAGCTTCAGAGCAAATCTTTTTGGAATACTTGCAGCGATTTCTAAACCTACAGCCTGGAAGGGGATTTATTGGGCTTGAAACCTCTCCCCCATCAAGGTGCTTCTTTTTCTTAACCAATTCTAAATCCGTAGTGGGAATAGCCGACATCAATACCTTGGTATATGGATGTAGAGGATTACTATACAGCTCTCTACTCTCTGCTAATTCAACCATACACCCTAGATACATCACCCCAACTCGATTTGAAATATACTTTACCATAGAAAGATCATGGGCTATAAACATATAGGTCAAATCAAATCTATTTTGTAAATCTAATAAAAGATTAACAACCTGTGCCTGTATAGACATATCTAATGCAGAAATTGGCTCATCGCATACAATAAACTTAGGTTCTATAGCTAAGGCCCTAGCTATACCTATCCTTTGCCGTTGTCCCCCTGAAAACTCGTGGGGAAATCTATTTGCATGTTCCTTATTGAGTCCTACCATGTTTAATAATTCATATACTCTGCTAAGTTTATCCTTACCACTATAAAGTCCATGAATATCTATTCCCTCACATATTATATCTGAAACCGTCATCCTTGGATTCAAGGATGCATAGGGATCTTGAAAAATCATCTGGGCGTTTTTCATGAATTTTCTTTTTTCCATTTTATTCATACCATATACATTTTTATTTTCAAAAAGAACCTGTCCGGCTGTAGGCTTATAAAGCTCCAGTATAGTTCTACCACAAGTAGTCTTCCCACAACCAGATTCCCCTACAATTCCTAGGGTCTCTCCTTTTTTTATATCAAATGAAACATCATCTACTGCCTTAAGTACCTTATCCTTAGATATTTTAAAATATTTTTTTAAATTCTTAACTTCAATCAAGCTATGGGTTTTTTTTATATTTTCTTTTTTAATAGCATCTTTCCTTTGTACTGAGCTGATCTTTACATCATCAGCACCTAAACTTAAATCAACTGAAGGTGCATATTCGTGGTTAAGCCAACACATAGTTTTATGGGTATCAGATACATCGGTAATATCCGGTATCTTTTTTTTGCAAATTGGCATACAATACTTACATCTTGGTGCAAAGGCACATCCCTTTGGTGGTGCAACAAGATCCGGTGGTGTTCCATCAATTGAAATTAACCTTTCATCACTGTTCATATCCAGCTTTGGAATCGCCTTCAAAAGAGCCACTGTATATGGATGCTGTGGATTATTAAATATCTCATGGACCAAGCCTCTTTCAACTATCATTCCTCCATACATAACTGCAACCTTGTGTGCGTTTTCAGCCACTACACCTAGATCATGGGTAATCAGCATGATTGCCGTTCCCAATTCCCCTTGCAATTCCTTTATCAAGTCCATTATCTGCGCTTGTACAGTAACATCCAATGCCGTAGTCGGCTCATCTGCTATCAAGACCTTAGGATTACAGGCTAATGCTATTGCTATCATAGCTCTTTGTCTCATACCTCCAGAAAACTGGAATGGATATTCATTGATCCTTGTTTCTGCATTGGGAATTTTAACTAATTTAAGCATTTTTATTGCTTCTTTTTCTGCATCCTCTTTACTGATATTTCTATGAATCATTATACTTTCACAAATTTGCTTACCAATCTTCATAGTGGGATTTAAAGATGTCATGGGATCTTGAAAAATCATACTTACATCTCCGCCCCTATATTGCTCTAGGTTCTTTCTGTTCAAAGTCAAAATATCTTTTCCCTCAAAGGTAATATTACTTCCCTCTTTAATCTCTCCTACGGGCTCCTTTATTAATCTCAATACACTTTTAGCTGTTACTGTTTTACCGGAACCGGATTCCCCTACTATAGCCAATATTTCTCCTTTGCTTAAGTTAAATGATATGCCCCTTACGGATTGAACTTCTCCAGCATATGTATGGTAGGAAACCCTGAGATTCTCTACTTTTAGTATATTTTCCAAAATACCTTCCTCCTTTATTGTCGCAGCTTAGGATCAAGGGCATCCCTCAATCCATCTCCCAATAGATTAAAGGCAAACATGGTCAAGCTTATTGCCATAGCCGGGAATAATAACTCATGGGGAAAGAAATCCATTTGCTGCTGACCAATAGATGCCATTGCTCCCCAGCTTGTATTCGGAGGCTGGACACCTAACCCTACAAAGCTTAAGAATGCTTCAGCAAAGATAAATCCTGGTATTTCAAAGGTCATATTTACTATTATCAGTCCTAAAGTATTTGGAATGAGATGTTTAAAAATGATTCGCATAGGCTTTGATCCCAGTGCCCTTGCTGCCATCACATACTCTGATTCCTTTAGCTGTATAACCTGACCCCTTATAAGTCTAGCAGATCCAGTCCAACTCGTAACACATAATGCAATTATTAGAGAACCTACCCCCTTACCAAGAACTACAGAGACAAGGATTACGACTATCATATATGGTATACCCACAAGTATTTCTACTATTCTCATCATTATTTCATCTATCTTGCCCCCAAAGTATCCACTTACACCGCCATATAAACAGCCTATTGCTAAGGATATCGTAGTACCAACGAAACCTATTAACATCGAAATTCTACCGCCTACACATATTCTGGCAAAGATATCCCTTCCAAGCTCATCTGTGCCGAACCAGTGATCACTAAAGGGGGCTTTATTTGTTATATCAAGATTCTGCTCTCTAAAACCATACTTAGTAAAATATGGCCCAAATATGGTCATAAAGGTAATCAGAAATAATATTACCAAAGATATCATTGCTACTTTATTCTTCTTTAATCTTCTCCATGCATCCTGCCAATAGCCAATGTTCGGTCTTTGAATAGCTTCCTTTTGAGATCCCTCACAGCCTACTATCACAAAATCCTTTCTATCAACACTCTCCATCGCTTCCATATAATTCACCTACCTCTCATTAGCTACTTTGACCCTAGGATCAATAAGTACATATAATATATCTACTATTAATAATGAAATTATAAATAAAAATGAACAGAATACTGTCATGGCCATGATCATGGTATAATCTCTACCATTTATGCTTTCAATAAAGTATTCACCAAGTCCTGGTATTGAGAAAATCCTCTCGATTACAAATGAGCCTGTCAAGATTGCCGCAAAGTGAGGCCCTGCAATAGTGACAATTGGGATTATAGAATTTCTCAAGATATGCTTTCTCACTATATTAAAGCGTGATACCCCCTTGGCTTCAGCGGTAAGTATGTAATCTTGACTCTTAACATCTAAAACCGAATTCCTCATAAATCTTGAATAGGTTGCTATTCCTCCAAAGCTCAATGCCAAGGTAGGAAGAACAGTATATTTAAAGCCTGTGAGCCAAATATTTTCTGTAGGCCATCCTATTATAGGAAGAATACCTCCTGATAGATATTTTTGAAGTAAAGCTGCTATTACAAAGCTAGGCACTGCTACTCCCAGTATTGCAATAAATATTACCATATAATCAATCCATGAATTTCTATTAAGGGACGCAATTATTCCAAAGCTAATTCCAATGACCAATGCAATAAAAACGGCTTGAATTCCTAATCTAGCAGATACAGGAAATCTATCCTTAAATATGTCATTTGCGGTCATCCCCGGTGTCTTCATTGACTCCCCAAAGTTCCCCTTAATGACATTCCCTAGATAAAGTCCATATCTTGTAAATATGGGTTTATCAAGTCCCCATTTTATTCTGAGATTATGTTCTACCTCCGGAGGTAAAAGCTTCGTACTTGTTTGCAGTGCATCTCCCGGCAATGTATTCATTAAAAAGAATGTTATTGTTATAATAACCCATAATGTTAGGACTACATATAATAGCCTTTTGAAAATATATCTTGCCATAGCTATCCTCCTGACCTTTAAAATTAAATCCTACGTCAGAATAGCCTTCTGACATAGGATTTTTCTTTATTTATGATTCTTAATTACGGCTTATATTCCTTCTTATTATTTTCCCTCAATATAGGTATTCTTCAATTCAAATTTAGGGCCAAATGAAGGGAGTTCTATTCCTTTAACATAGTTCTGTATGTAGGAACTTTTTTTAGCATAAGAGATTGGAGCTATTGCAGCCTGCTCTGCAATCAAAATCTTTTCTGCATTTTCAAATATCTCAAATCTCTTATCTCTACTTCCTTCTTTCCTTGCCTTATCTATAAGTGCATCATACTCTTCATTGCTGAAGAATGGACCATTATTACCACAGCCAGTCTCAAACATCTCTAGGAAGTTCATAGGATCATTATAATCTGCACCCCATCCTGACTGGCATATCTGGTATGTACCCTTCATTACTGATTGATTAAAGGTCGCGTTATCACTAGCTACATCTACATTTACTTTAACTCCCAATTTTTTCTCCCACTGGTCTTGATAAAACTCACCCTTTGATCTTTCCTTTGTACTTGAGTTTCTTAGTAAGAAGGTAACCTCCTGCTCTTTACTCTCATCTAACCCTAATTCCTTTAAGCCCTCTAAATAAAGCTTCTTAGGATCTTTATCTAATACTGCCTTTAGGGGGCCATCCACTACATCTCTATATTCTTTATCTTCTAATAATAATGCCCTTGGCACCCAACCATAAGCGGCCACATCTTCCTTAGCAATATTTTTTATGTAGGCGTCTCTATCTATAGCCAATGAAAATGCCAATCTTATTTTGGGATTGGTAAAGAACCCTGACTTATCCTGTGTGTTGAAAATAATCTCTGCTGATCTTGGGGAATATCCTTCAACAGCTGTTATTTCTTTAGCCTCAGACTTTTCCCTTAGAACATTATTATATTCGCCCTTAACTTCTGTTACTAGGTCTAAATTCTTAGTACTGAACATTTTCATTTTTGTTGGTTCTTCTTTAACAATATTAATAATAGCTGTCTGAAGCTTTACTTTATCCGCATCCCAGTAATTTTCATTTTTTTCAAGTATTATTTTAGAACCCTTAACCCACTTTTTAACAACAAAGGGGCCAGAGAATATCATCTTTGATTCATCTTGCCCATATGTATCTCCACAGGCTTCATATATATCTTTTCTAACTGGAACAATATTTGCAAAATTCATTAATTGTAGGAAATATGGTACAGGATAGTTAAGTGTAAACTCCACAGTTTTCTCATCTAAAGCTTTTACACTAACATCTTCAGCTTTACCTGTGCTTGTATTATATTCTTTTGCTCCCTTTATAAAGTAAAACATAGCTGAATTTGGGCAAGCATTAGTAGGATCAAGCATCTTTTGTACGGCGTAGGCATAATCCTGAGCCTTTACTTTCGTTCCATCGCTCCAGTTGAAATCTCTGAGCTTAAATGTCCACTTTAATCCATCCTCTGAAGTTGTCCAGCTCTCAGCTCCTGCCGGCTTCAAGCTTCCACCCTCCATCCTTACTAGCATCTCTTGGGTTTCCATAATTATTGTGTTTGCATAGGATTCTGCCATAGTCGTTGAATTAAGTGATGACATATCATCGGCAAATTCAAGATTTAGAACCTGTTCATCTTTTGGTTGTTCTTTGTTATCTTTACTTACTTCATTATTGCTATTGTCATCTACCGGTGTACTATTACTTGTAGTACTATTACTACAACCAGATAATACTAGCCCAAATATCATAACAACCACGATTAATATTGATATAGATTTTTTCATAAAATAGTCCCCCTTAAAATTTTCAGTTCTTTACTACTGGACATATACAAGCCTACAATCTAATCATATTATGTAATTTATAGTATCTACATTACATACCAAAATTAGATACCTATGAATTTGAAATTTAAACCTCCTTCCAATGTCTATGTAAGTTCTGAAAACAATGCTTTGACATTTTCTACAACTATTCATTTTCTCTAAAACCTATATTGCTATATACCTGTATGATAGCTTATAGGTATATATTAACATGTATTATTTTCATTAACAACATTGAATTTTGTTAATTTTCTTTATTGTGCTTCCATTTACTTCGATTTTTATAACAGTAAGCGTTTTCCCTTTGTTTTCTATAATTTATTTATCCTTATTTTCCAATTCCTTAACTAAATCTATATGCTCTGTAGTTCCCTCATATTTATTGAGTATCTTATTGAGTATAAATTCCATATCTTCTACGGTGATTGGCTGGGCGGCCTTTGTTAATTCATATCCTAGCTCTCCATTTGGCTCTAGTGTGGCTCGCTTTAAATATCCTATTTTATCTATTCCTTCTTGTCGCATTCTAGAATATAGCTCATCATTTGTAAACCTTAGCTTTTTCATATTTTCCTTATTTATGACACCATCTTTTACTATGACTTTTTCTCTTCCCACAGCAACCTTTTTAAACCCTTTAAAATGATATTCAAAAACTTCAAATAGAATAAGTAAAATAGAAAAAATAATAGCAACGGTTATGGCCTTTTTCACATCTTTATCTGCAAAGGGCTCAACGATTATATCCCCTAAGGAAATAATCAAGATGGTTTGTGAAATAGTCATCTGAGCAATTGATCGTCTGCCAGTTATTCTAAGTAAAATTACTGCTACAATATAAAGAACAATGGGCTTTAATAAAAAGGGCATATAAACAACTCCTATATAAATAGTGATTATTAGCAATATCAAAACTACCTTAAATATTTTCAAGCTTCCTATGAACAATTTGGGGTTAATAATATTATTTTAATTTACTTGTTTTTTATTCCTATTGAATTCCACCCTTGCATACTTGAGGAAATTACATAACGCTTACTTGGCTAAGTCTAATATGGGAATATCCTCATTGATTCAATTGCTTAGGATATAAGAATATTTGATGGTATAGCTTTAAGGATTTTTATAGAAAGTAATTATGGAATTTGCTTACTTAAGAATTTCTAATACCATCAATACACTGATCTATTTCTCCAAGCATTTTTATCTTGACTTATATAGATGATCTATATATAATATATGTAGATCATCTATATATGGAAGGAAGGTAATTATGAAAATTGATAAAAGTTTAGTATCTGGAAGTACAACAATGTTAATCCTCAAACTTTTAAGCAGCGAAGATATGTATGGATATCAAATGATTGAACAACTGGAACTTCGCTCTGAGAATGTCTTCACCCTAAAAGCAGGTACATTGTATCCTCTTCTTCACAAACTAGAACAACAAGGAATCCTGATTTCCTACGAAAAAAAAGCCGAGAATCAGAAGCAGCGTAAATACTATAGTATTACAGATACGGGAAAAGGGCTATTAGATAAAAAGCGTCAGGAATGGTCTACCTATACCGAGGGGGTAAATAAAGTTTTAGGAGGTATTAACTTTGAAACATTCTAATAATAAGGAAAAATTTTTAGATCAAGTTTGTGAATTAGTAAGAGTAAAAAAGATGCATAAGCAAATCAGAAAGGAGCTTAATGATCATATAGAAGACCAAAGAGATGAATACATATCAAGGGGAATGGATAGAGATGAGGCTTTAATTAAATCCATAGAAGATATGGGTGATCCCTTATTAGTTGGCAAAGAGCTAAATGAAGCCCATAAACCCTTAGTAGAGTGGTCTGTATTAATAACCACAGGACTTTTTCTTTTGATAAGTGGTATAATGCAATACATGTTCAGTAATATTGAGTCTATTTCTGGTAATAGTCAAGCAGTATTTTTTAGTAAATTTCTTGTATATGCTCCAATAGGAATTATGATATTTGCTGTGGCATATTTTTTTGATTATACTTTATTAAGGAAATACGCTTGGATACTTTACATATCTTATATATTGCTTATGATAGTAATATTTATGACTTCACCTATGGTATATGGATCAATATTTTATGCATATTATCCTTCGTTATTGTTTATTCCTATTTTTTCAGGCCTAGTATACAGACTTAGCCATATGAAGTATTTAGGAATTCTTCTTTCGGGAATAGTTTGTATGCCAGCATTTATTATAGCCCTTGGAATTCCATCTATTAGCAATACCCTTATATTAATTATTTCATGTTTAGTCATTCTTACTTCAGCAATTAAAAGTGGCTTATTTAGATGTGATACTAAATTAGGACTTAGCTTAGTTTATATACCTACAATCATTACTTTTATCTCAAGTATTTTTATTATGATAGTCCAATCCCCCTATAGATTTAATAGATTATTATCCCTATTTATTTGGACCCAGGATGCTAATGCAGAAGACTATCAAATGGCTATTGTAAGAGAAACTATTCGTAACTCTAGACCCTTTGGTTCCATATCTATTAAAAACAAACCTTTAGAAGCATTACTACCTGGATGGAATAGTGATTTTTCTTTCACCTTTCTAATAGGTAAATTAGGGTATATTCCTGCTATTATAGTAGGTGCTTTGATACTATTTCTTCTATATAGGCTATATAGGATATCTTTGAGTCAAAAAAATATCTTGGGCAAATTACTATCCCTAGGTTGTGTATCCATATTAACCCTACAATTTGTTTGCTCTATTCTATTTAACATAGGATTTTATATTATCATTACTCAAGCTCCTCCATTTTTATCCTATGGCTCCTTAAGCCTTGTCTTTACCATGGGGCTATTGGGATTGATTCTATCCGTATACAGAAGGAGCAATACTGTAGCTAATACCTCACTTAGTCCGGTACTGAAAAATGATATAATTTATATTGATGATGGAAAGCTTATTATTAATTTTAAAAATAAATGGTTTAAAAAGCAAAATCTATAACTATATTTTTATTATAAGTTATCCTTATTTATAAAAAAGGGACTGCCTCAAAATAACTCCTTGAGTCCAGTCCCCTTAATGATTATTATATAGTTAATTATCTTCAATTATTTCTAAATCATTATATTTCATGAATTCTCTAGGGTCTATAAATTCATGTATATCATTCCTATAAACCTTTTCTAGCTTAATTTCATGTATTAGTCCATACTGATCATTATAACTCTCGTATATTAAACCAAAATTCCTTTGATATTTTTGTATTTTAACATATTCTTTATCTTTATAACCCTCTAGGTTTGGTACTACTAGCCGAGTTGTAACTGTTTTATCAGTTACTTCTTGTATACTAACAGTGGCTTTATGGGTTTTAGAAACACCATTCATGGCTAGTTCAACATTGGTGTCCCAATTATTTCCTTCTTTCAAAGGAGTCTTTAGTACCACCATATCATCAATAGTAATCCTATCCGATGTTATTTCAATTTCTTGTTCTTTAATTCTATCTCTAAATTTTCCTTCATGGTCTATGGGGTCACTAACATGGTTCATGATTAATTCAGTACCCTCGTCACTTACTCTTTTGCTTGACAGTTTCTTGTACATATGGATTTTATCAGATAATATATAATCCATATAAGCATTTTCATCTAATTCATAGATATCAATCAAATGACTTTTATCACCACTTATATTTTGCAAGGATTTTTTGTCTATTATCCTATCAATAGTGCTTGTATCTATATCTCCAATTATCTTGTAATTTCTATAACTTGCATCGTCGGGAAATATGTCAAGCATAATATACCCTTCCCCTATTATTTCTATCCTGACCATACTTTCACCGTTATTAAAGCTGACATCATCTATGTTTCCATCATATATAACACCATTACCGATAAAATATCTCCTAACCCTAATTGATTTAATTAGTTTTATTAAGCCTTCTATATCCTCTGTATCCTCTATATTATAATCATATGAAGCTGAATATACTCCACCCCATCTATGTATTTTTACCTCTTCTAGATTAAAAAGGTATTCTTCGCCAATTATGGATATCAGATCACGGGGTTTGAAATGCTGATAGCTTTTAAGGACTATTAAAGCTATTATAATTATAACTACTATTCTTTTGTAGGGAATCTTAAATTTTTTTTCTTCGACCATTGCTAATTCACCCCTATACCCTTAAATATCTTTAAGTAAATCACCCTGCTTCTTAATATCTTAATTAAACACACTTGTTATTCTTATTTTCTTGTACCTTACTAGCAACATATAGGTTCACTAGAGAAAGTGATGCTGCTAAAAAGAATATATATTGTGGTCCCCACAAACTCCATACAATACCTCCTAAACAAGCACAAATAATGGATACTATGTGATCTAGACTGAGTCCTAAGGATAATGTAGGAGTAATATCTGAAGTTTTTACCGCAATTGAACGCAGATAAATAGTCCTAATCATACCCATCTGGGTAGACATTTTATCTACTATAAACAGTGCATATGCACACAATACTGGAAGTCCTATAACTGCTAATTTCCCTGTTGCAAATCCGGCACTCAACAATCCATATATTAAATAAACAAATATAAAGGATAGTGCATCAACGTATAGAAGCTTTTTAAGCCCAAATCTATCGATCCATCTCCCAAGTGCAGGTATAAAAAACATTCCAATAAAGGATCCGATTATGCTTAATATAGCAAGTGTATCAGCCCTTTTATTTAAAATATCAATCAGAACCCATGGCCCATAGACTAACATGATCTGCTTTTGCACACCCCACATAACCACTAAAATATAATAATATTTATATTCTTTTCTAAAAATAAAATTTACTTTTTTACTACTTTTAATGGTTTCTCCCATGAACTTTTCTAAATAGAAAAGTAAAATAAGTACTATCAGTAAAATTGATGCTGCAATAACAAATATCCACTTTATTTTAGTTGTGAAGCTAAAAAATCCAGTTCTAAAGCCTATAAATACCAATACGCTAGAAATCATTGTGAATGTTGTTGTAACTCCCTTGTATTCTCCCATTCTTTTACCAATATTATCATCCTTAATCAGTGACATCCCTATACTGTCTTGAATAGGCATAAACATATGCATTCCACATGAGTTAATAAATATAAAAATCAACATGATACCAAAGGGCGGTGTAATAAAACCCAGTACTGAAATACCTATAATACTTAATATTTGTGCCAACATGGCAATGCGAATATCTGAAAATAAAGATAACGCAGCAATAGCAAATATGACAAGTGCCCCGGGTAATTCCCTTGGGAATTCAATTAATCCCCTTTGGTATGGCGTAACCTGGTAGGCTTCTTTAAAATAATTTGACATTACATTGTTACTAAAACCCAAACCCAACGCAGTAAGAGCAATAATGCAGAAATAAATCATCTGGGTTCTATTGAGTCTTTTAATCCTTTTTAGCATACTGTATTTCCCCTCTTTTATAGCTATATAGTATATGAGTATATAGGTATGTATTTTATTGTGTTCACTCAATAAAATACTACTTTATCACATGAATGTCAACTGTAGATAAACAACATTAAGACTTAAAATATATTAGACTTTGAAGTTGTTTATCTTTAATCATTCTCATTAATAAAGCAGGACTACCTATTAAATCAATAGGATTGGTCCTGCTTTATCATATATATTTCTTAACTTATTTCTTCTGCCTCAATAACTTCTTCAGATTTAGCTACTATTTCTTCATTTATATTACTTTCTTCAAGCTTAGCGATTTCCTTACATGGGCTCTTTTTTAATAATTCTAATAAATTAATTCCTGTGATAGCTTCTACGGTTTCGGGAACCTGAGATATCATATTTGTAACATAGCCAGATACCTTTGATGCCCCCGATGATTTACCCTCACCACCGTTATCAACAATAACAATTTTCTCTGTTTTTGCAAGAGGTTCAGCCATACTCTTAGCTATATCTGGTAATTTCTCAACTAACATCTGTATAACAGCTGCTTCATTATATTGCTTAAATGCCTCGGCCTTTTCAAACATTGCTTCGGCTTCAGCTTTACCTTTTTGTTTGATGACCTCAGCTTCAGCTTGACCTTCCAGTCTTATGGCTTCAGCCTTTGCTTGACCTTCAAGCTTGATCATCTGTGATTTAGCCTCGGATTCCTGTATCACTTTAAACTTATGGGCCTCTGCTTCTAAGGTCATAGCCCTTGATCTAGCTTCAGCTTCTTGTATTTGCTTATATTTTTGAGCTTCGGCTTGCTTTTTAACGCTTGCTTCAAGCTCACGTTCTTTTCTAAGTGCTTCTTTTTCAGCTACTTCCGTTTCTTTATCCTTCTTCAAAAGCTCAACAGCCATTTCGGTTTCAGTTACTTCCTGCTTAACTCTGTTTTCCTCGATGATATAAGCAAGGTCAGCCTTAGCTTTTTCAGTTTCCTGTTCTTTTTTATAGGCTTGAACCTTTAACTCTTTATTTTTATTAAACTCTGCTATTTCAGTTTCCGCTTCGATCCTAGCTTTTTCTCCTTCCTTATTAGCCACAGCAGTATTTATTTTAGAGTGTTTTTCAGCCTCTGCAGTTTGGATGTCCTTTTCAGCCTTTGCGTTTGCTTCAGCAATCTCTGCATCTCTCTTTACCTCTGCAATTCTCTTCTTACCTAGGGCCTTAAGATAACCATTCACGTCGGATATATCTTTTATCGTAAATGCTTTTATTTCTAATCCCATGCTGGCAAGGTCTAGTGCAGCAACCTCTTGAACTTGGGAAGCAAATTTTTCTCTATCCTTATATATTTCTTCCACTGTCATCTTTGAAATGATTTCACGAAGCTTACCTTCAAGAACGTCCTTAGCTGTGGCCTTGATAAAGTTTATAGTATTGGCTTCTTTACCAGTATTAAACTGCTCTACAGCAGAATATATAGATTCTTCATCGGACTTAACTTTTATAACGGTAACTCCATCAACTATTATGTCAACACCTTGTTCTGTTAGTGCCCCTTCAGTACGAACATCAATCTTCATGTTTTCTAGAGAAATTATATCTGTACGTTCAAATAAAGGAATAACCATTCCCCCGCCCCCAGAAATAACTCTCTTTTTCAAACCAGTAACTATCAAAGCCTTATCCTGAGGTACTTTTCTCCACATACTTAAAATACTTACAACTAAAATAATAATTACAGCTACTATAATACCTGGAATAATAAAGTTTGCAATCGGCATAGTAAATCATCCTTTCAACTTTCTATTTTGTTGTATACCCATGTGCTGGATCGTCGGAAAATAACTCTTCACTAGTTGCTACATAGAAAATATTATTCTCTATGGATATAATGACTACCTCACTACCTGTTTCAATAGCCTTTTTGTCTATACTTTTAGCCGGTGAAGAGTATGTATTGCCCTTATTTGCATAGGTAATCTGTCCAAAGGAATTCTCAAATATTTTTGATGTAACCTTTGCAGTTATACCTATTAGGTCTTTTTGTGAAGCCGCGCTAGTATTTTGAGCCTTAAATAATGGTAATACTATTAGCTTATAGATAAGCAATGTAATTGCATAAGCTATGACTAATGAAATAATAAGCCCAATTATTGTAGATAATCCATTTATCGTGGCCATTATTCCTACCCCACCAAATACCGTTATAAAAGAAACAATAGTTACTGGTTTTATTGGCAGGAAGCTTGATATTGAAAAATCCACATCCCCATCAAAATCCAAGGAATCGAATAAATGACCCAAAATCAAAGTAGCTGCAGCATACAAAATTCCTGTTATAAAGGCTATCCTATATATTAGTAACATATATGATCAGTCACCCCCCCTTCCATAATTCCTATTAGCCTATCAGGTATATAGTAAATTTATCATCCATTGTAATTATATTACACTCAAGTTATATTTTAAATGCTATTTATATAATTTAATTTATTTGTAATTATTTAGAAATATTTTACTTGTATTTAACTTGCTTGATTTCAGACATAGAAAAAAGAACTAACCCTTTAATGTTAGCTCCTTTTCTATCTATACATATTCCAGTTAAACGGTTAATTTATACACATCAAAACTCCCTAGAAGCATGGGATATTTTGAGATGTATCAATTAAGTTTAACTTTTGGAACCCTATATATAGCGACTCATTAACATGGTTTTTAAATAATCGATGGAAATAGAAAGGAGAAAGATTTACAATACTTGCTAAGGATTCTATGGTCAATACTTTATCTAAATTATCTTCTATATAATCTTGAACGAAATGTATTGCTCCTTAGGACTTGTTTTACTCATACCCATTCCCCCCCATTAAATACTACTTTATGTAATTATATCATTTTTCTAGTTAATGCAATAAAAAAGCTTTAGACTCATACTAAATATAAAGTCTAAAGCTTTGATCATCTTATTTAATTCTTACTTCATAAACATTTCTATATCTTCATCAACAGTTCCTATTCCACCAATTCCAAAGGTATCAGCCAATACTTTCGCTACATTTGGTGATAAGAATGCCGGTAAAGTTGGTCCTAGGTGGATATTCTTCACCCCAAGGTATAATAATGCTAATAGAACTATTACAGCTTTTTGCTCATACCAAGCTATATTATATGCTATTGGTAATTCATTTATATCATTTAGCTCAAATACTTCCTTAAGCTTAAGGGCTATAACTGCCAATGAATATGAGTCATTACATTGTCCAGCATCTAATACTCTAGGTATTCCGCCTATATCCCCAAGGTTTAACTTATTGTAACGGTATTTAGCACATCCTGCGGTTAATATTACAGTATCCTTAGGTAACTTTTCAGCAAATTCTGTGTAGTAGTCTCTGGATTTCATTCTTCCATCACAACCAGCCATTACAAAGAACTTCTTAATAGCTCCAGTTTTAACTGCATCTACTACTTTATCAGCTAAAGCTAATACTTGGTTATGGGCAAAGCCTCCTACGATCTTACCTGTTTCGATTTCTGTTGGTGAATCCAATTTCTTTGCATGGTCTATAATTTCAGAGAAATCCTTAACGCCCTTTTCATCAGCTACTATATGCTTGCATCCTGGGAATCCTGTTGCCCCAGTAGTATATATTCTTTCTATATGTTCAGCTTTTGGAGGTACTATACAGTTAGTAGTGAATAGTATTGGTCCATTAAATGTTTCAAATTCTTCTTTTTGCTTCCACCATGCATTACCATAGTTTCCTACAAAATGATCGTACTTTTTGAATGCTGGATAGTAATGGGCTGGTAACATCTCACTGTGGGTATATACATCTACTCCAGTACCTTCAGTTTGCTCTAATAATCTCTCTAAATCCTTTAAATCATGGCCTGAAATAAGGATAGCTGGATTATTACGAGTTCCAATATTTACTTCAGTAATTTCTGGGTTTCCATAGGCCCCTGTATTAGCGGCATCCAACATAGCCATTGTATCTACTCCAAATTTTCCAGTTTCAAGTGTAAGTGCCACTAAGTCATCTGCACTTAATGTATCATCTAAAGTAGCTGCAAGTGCCTTTGACATGAATGCATATATTTCAACCTTTTCTTTTCCTAAATTATACGCATGCTCTGCGTATGCAGCCATACCCTTAACTCCATATGTTATTAATTCTCTAAGTGAACGAACATCTTCATTTTCTGTAGCTAATACGCCAACCTCTAGGGATTCTGACTTTGCCTTTATGGCTTCATCTGTGTCAACAGCCCATGTCGCCGCATCATGTAAATTCTCTAGTGATACACCCTGGTTTTTAAGCTCTTGCTTCATTTCTTCTCTTAATGCTAAGCCTTTCTTAATTTCTTCAACAAACATTTCATCATTGAAGTTGGCATTTGTTATAGTCATAAACAATCCATTCATAATAAAATGATCTGCTTTAGGGAATTTTACTCCTATTTTTTTGCCTTGTTGATCTAATAAAGCTATACCCTTTAAAGTGTAAATCATTAAGTCTTGAATATTAGCAACTTTATCTGTTTTACCACAAACTCCCCTTAATGTACATCCCGTTCCCTTTGCGGCTTCTTGACATTGATAACAAAACATACTCATATATAAATCCTCCTTTTAATGTAAAAGTAAAGTAATTTACCTTTATTGTTATGCATATATCATATAACAGTTTGATTTTAATTTCGGTATCCTATGTTACCAAAACAATTTCAAATTGGAGAATTTATTTTAAAAAGAAAGGCTGCAAAACATTTTAGTGCTTGCGGCCTTGAATATAGACTATATGCTTTTTTTTAATCTTTCAATATCAATTATTTTAAAGGATGATTTGTAAAAATCAATTATTCCCTCGTCTTTCATTTTAATCATTTCCCTTGATAGGGATGGTCTAGATACGTTTAGAAATTCAGCTAATTCATTTCGTTTCAAGGATATCATGAAGGTTTGTTCGCTATGCCTATTGTATTGCTCTAATAGATAGGTACTTATCTTTCCCCTTATACTTTTTATGGTCAAGTATTCCATTTTCCTATTAAGTCCTAGGGCTTTTTGAGATACCAAAGTTAGCATATTTTGTATTAGAAACTTGTGTCCTCTACACATTCTTGGACAATTACCAATAATCTTATGGGAGGGTAGAAATATTATTGTACAATTGGTCTGGGCAATAACAGTTGCAGGCCATTTGCCATAATTGGAAAAGGCTATCATTTCACCAAACAAATCACCCTCTTCTAATTTCGCCATAATTATTCTATCTCCAGCAGCATTTTCTTTGGTTACTATCACATTTCCCTCAACTAATATACCAATCCCTGTGAATTCGTCATTTGCTATGGTTACATATTCTTTCTTTTTATATAAAGATATCCTTGGTGATAAACAAATAAGCATATCAATTAGTTCATCATTTTCAATACCTTTAAATAATTTTACTTTTCTTAAAGAATCTATCCATTTTGTGTACATAGAAATCTCCTCATTATAAAAATCATATTTTATGATAAAGGGTTTAATTAAACTATTAGAATATCATAATCATCAAATGCTTTAAGAGCCGTAAAGAATATTGCCAAAATTGCACTAAAATACCTTGCTATTAAAATGGCTATCATTATTGCTATCTGATATTTTATTGCAGTTAAAGGTATAGCTCCCCCTAAAATCTGTCCCGTCATCATCCCGGGTAGGGCCACTAAACCTATTGTTTCTATAGATGCTATTGTGGGATTTATGGAATCTAAAATAGCATTTTTAAAATATGGTCTTAAGGCATCCAGTTTATTTCCACTAAGGCTTAGGGAATAGAAATACTCGTTTTTATTTTGCTTTATTGCCTTGTAGAAATTATTTATACATATAATATTACCCCCTAAGCTATTACCAAGTAGCATTCCCCCAATAGTAATCATATATTGGGCATTAAACAAATTTTCCAGCCTTGTAACAAAAGTATTAAAGAATATCAGCACAATTACATTTGGGATTATAAAGGCTCCAAATAGTGGGATAATAAATTTATTTACATTAAAATTACAGGATTTGATTGCTGAAAAACTAGCAACCACTATCATAAGAACTAAATATACAGAATTTATTAAGGAATTATTTATATTAAATATATGCTGAAGAAATATACCTACCAAACTAAGCTGAATAACCATTCTTCCTATAGAATATAATATTTTCTTGTTTGCTTTAATATTTAACCTATGGTTTATCATAATTATTGGAACTATAAGAAGCAATAAACTAACTATGGATAAATAAGAAATGTCATTTACATTCATATTTTACCACTCCTTTATTTTAACGGCACCATTTTGACTCCAAATAGTATCATGGGATATTATTATAATGGTTTTATCCTGCTTTAAAACATAATCCACTACTATTTCCTTTGTATCTTTATCCAATCCAGAGGCAATTTCATCCAAAAGCCATACTTTTCTATCCATTAGTATACATACAATCAAACCTAGCCTTTGCCTTTCTCCGCCAGAAAGCTGGCTAATTTCTTTATTTATTGTATCTAACGGCAGCTTAAAATAATTGAACATACTTAGAACCTTGTCTTTATCAATTTGTATATGTCCATTATATTTATAGGAAAATACTTCAAGTATAAAATCCCAAACTTTTGTGTTTCTCATATCTACATCTTGACTTACATACCCTATGTTTCTACGAAAATATGGAAGATTGTTCCTATTAAGCATCCTATCATCAAATATTATTTCTCCACTATCAAATTTTTGAAAACCTAAAAGCATTTTCAACAATGTTGATTTTCCTTTTCCCGATGGTGCCTTTAAGAGTACTTTTTCCCCTTCAATAATCCTCATATTAAAATTTTCAAATACTTTCTTATCATCAAAGCTCAAGTTTATATTATTAAACTGGATCAACATCATCACCCTTCTCCTTGACTTCATGGGTCAATTGACTTGCTTTTTCTATTGCTTCCCTTAAAATTTCTTCTCCCAGCTTAGTCGTTCTATAGAGCTTTATTATTCTTCCATCCACATTTTTTTCCCTCTTACTTAATAATCCCTCCCTCTCCATTCGATTTAATAAGGGGTATAAAGTACCAGGGCTAACCCTATACCCATGCCCCTCTAGTTCTTTCATCATCCAAATACCATAAATAGGCTCCTTTTTAGCATGATACAATATATGTATTTCCATAAAACCCAAAAAAAGCTTTCTTAATATTTTATTTTTCATAATTACCTCCGTCCTAGCAAAACTATCATTTAGCGATATCGGTTTTTGATATCTACATTTGATATCTACATTTGATATTGTACCATATAAAAATATTAATAGTCAACTAAATAGGTAAATCCATTGCATAATTATTTTCTAAGAAATCAATCTAAAAAATCCCACCTTCTAGATTATTAGATGGAGAGGGATTTTTTGTTCAACGGATTCAATTATTGATAAAGTCATATATATTACTGAATTTTATTCTTTCACCTTAGTATTTTCTATTATAAACTGTATATTATCCAGCAAGACATAACCATGAGGATAAGTCCTGGCAGCATTATCTGAACCCCCAGCCTATTGTTTTTATAAACATATTCCTTGTCCACTATCCTCTTAAGTGGAGATAATTCGTAGTTTATAAAAAGCATGCCTAGAAATACAAAGAATAGACCTAATGGTATAAATAGTACAAATAATAAACGTATCATTGTTTTCACCTCAAACAGCATTTTTATTATTATTATATCATTCTTTAATTCTAAAAAATAATAAATCCTATGTTCTTAACTCATAATAAAGATATTGAGATTCATTTTAATAGGAGGTTATACACCAATGAAAAAAGCTAGAAAAGAAAGTAAAGAACACATAGAATCCATCAGCACACCCTTAGGCCATATTAAAGTACCTTCTGATATAGCTGAAAAGCCCATAACTGATCAGATTAAGGATTTACTTGATAAGGACAAGTAAAAGCTTAGGTAGATGGGATTCTACGGCTTTTAGTCAGATTTTTGTTTATGATAATCTAAAATTACCCTAGTAAAATAATTGAAACCTCCCCTAGAGGAAATATAAAATATCCCTATGAAACTTCATAGGGAGGCTGAGGGGATGATTAGTTTAGTGGAAAAACAAGAGATAATTTTAGCACA
>JAOASB010000017.1 GCA_025210375.1 Maledivibacter sp.
TACTTGGCAGAATTGCATATGCGAATATCATCCTTGATTTAATTGCTTAAGATATAAGCATATTTGATGGTATGGCTTTGAAGAATTTTAGACTACATATGGTAGATAGTTTTTGTAGAAGGTAATTATGCAATTTGCTCAATTAAGTATGAAAAAATAATATAAATAATTTGAGGTGAGAAGATGAGATTGCCAATTATTGCTGGAAACTGGAAAATGCATATGACAAAGGGGGAGGCCTTAGATTATATTAGTGAATTAAAGGGGAAGGTTGAAGGAACCGATGTAGAAGTTGTGATATGCCCTCCAGCTATTCTTCTAGATTCTTTAAAGCAAGGAACTAAAGGTAGCAATATAAAGATAGGGGCTCAAAATATGCACTGGGAAGAAAAGGGTGCCTTTACAGGAGAAATTTCTCCTATAATGCTAAAGGATTTAAGTATAGATTATTGTATTATTGGTCATTCTGAAAGAAGACAATATTTTGGAGAAACTAATGAAACTGTTAATAAGAAGATTAAAGCTGCATTAAATCATGATATCATTCCAATACTTTGTGTTGGAGAAACCCTTGACATAAGAAATGAAGGGAATACAGAAAGTTTATTAAAAGAGCAAATAACTGAAGCTTTTAAAGATATAGATTCAATGGATGCTAAGAAAATAGTTGTGGCATATGAGCCTATTTGGGCTATTGGTACTGGAGAAACAGCTACACCGGAAATGGCGAATAATGCAATTGCTTATATAAGAGGAGTAATAAAAGATATTTATGATGAAACTATTTCCGAGGAAATAAGGATCCAATATGGTGGAAGTGTAAAGCCAAATAATGCTGAAGAACTTATGAATCAAAATGACATTGATGGGGCATTAGTAGGTGGAGCAAGTTTAAAAGCGGATAGTTTTTCACAGATAGTAAATTTTTAGGGTTTGTAAAATAAAACATTTTAAATCAATATATAGAAATAAAAATTAGGAGGTAATTTACATGTCAAATATAATTGGAGTTTATAGTAGAGAGATTCTTGATTCTAGGGGAAATCCAACTGTAGAGGTAGAAATTTATTTAGAGGATGGGGCAATGGGTAGAGCAGCTGTACCATCTGGAGCATCTACAGGGGCATTTGAAGCTGTTGAACTTAGAGATGGCGATAATGAAAGATTTCTTGGTAAAGGTGTACTAGATGCAGTTAGAAATGTAAATGAAATAATTGCTCCAGAGATTGTTGGTATGGATGCCTTTGACCAAGTAGGTATTGATAGCATGATGATAGATTTAGATGGAACCGAAAATAAAGGGAAATTAGGTGCTAATGCTATACTAGGTGTTTCTATGGCAGTAGCTAAGGCTGCGGCTAGTTCATTAGGATTACCTTTATATCAGTACATAGGTGGAGTAAATGCAAAGACTTTACCGGTTCCAATGATGAATATATTAAATGGTGGAAAGCACGCTGATAATAACGTTGATATTCAAGAGTTTATGGTAATGCCTGTTGGTGCGGAAAATTTTGCCCATGCATTAAGAATGGGTGCTGAAATATTCCATAACTTGAAGAAGGTTTTAAAGGATAAGGGATTAAATACTTCCGTTGGTGATGAAGGTGGGTTTGCTCCTAACTTAACTTCAAATGAAGAAGCATTAGAGGTTATAATTTCGGCAATCGAAAAAGCTGGTTACAAACCCGGTGAAGATGTTAAGTTAGCTTTAGATGTGGCTGCTACTGAAATCTATAATAAAGCAGAAAAGAAATACGAGCTTACGGGAGAAGGTCTAGTAAAAACTTCTGAGGAAATGGTTGAATTTTACAGCGAACTAGTGGAAAAATATCCAATCATCTCTATAGAAGATGGTCTTGATGAAGAAGATTGGGAGGGCTGGAAGCTTCTAACTGAAAAAATTGGGAATAAGATTCAGATAGTTGGTGATGACCTATTTGTTACAAATACAAAGAGACTATCTAAAGGTATAGAGAATGGTACAGCAAATTCAATCCTTATAAAGCTTAATCAAATTGGTACATTAACGGAAACCCTAGATGCTATTGAAATGGCTAAAAGAGCAGGATATACTTCAGTAATTTCCCATAGATCAGGGGAAACTGAGGATTCAACTATAGCTGATCTAGTGGTTGCGGTTAATGGTGGACAGATTAAGACTGGGGCGCCTTCAAGAACCGATAGAGTTGCTAAGTATAATCAATTACTTAGGATTGAAGATATGCTAGATAATTCTGCTAGGTTTGCTGGGGCAAGTGCTTTCTATAATATAAAGAAATAAAGGCGAGTATAAATTAGAAAATAATAGTAATAATATTTAAGAGGGTATTTATTATACCCTCTTAAATTAGTGTTGTTAAAATAATATCATGGGAGGCAAAGGTTTTCACAAAATACTTTGACATTATTTTATTGATTTTAAAAAACTCCTATGTTAAAATTATTTTGTTAAGCTTGATTATGGGAGGTGGAATGTATGAAAACATTGTTTATGGTTATTCAAGTAATTGCTAGCTTAATTCTAATTATAAGTATATTATTACAATCAGGTAAAAGCGCTGGGCTATCTGGTTCTATAGGCGGTGGAGCAGAGCAACTTTTCGGCAAGCAAAAAGCCAGAGGCTATGATGAGATGCTTGCAAAGGTCACAAAGATTGGAGCAGGCGCATTTATAGTGTGTTCATTAATATTAGTTTATTTGCAAGGTTAATTGAGGGGATTGCATAATATATATAGTATGGCTTTAAGGACTCTTAAATTATATATAGTAGATAATTTTTGCAGAAGATAATTATGCAATTTATTCAATTATAAAAATGAAACTAGTATTTAAATAAATTTCAAATAATAATGAAGAAATTTTCACATTCTTATTTGAAATTTATTACACTTTTAAGCATGTTTATCTTAAATGAAAATTTAATAGAGGAATGTGAGGAGGCAGTTTAATGAACTATGCAGTATTGGCACCAGTTGTAGGAATCATTGCTTTAGTATTCGCATTTGTATTAACATCAAAAATCAATAAGGTTGAGGTTGGTACTGAGAGAATGAAAGAAATATCTTCTTACATACAAGAAGGTGCAATGGCATTTTTGACAAGGGAGTACAGAACATTAGTTATTTTTGCAGCAATCCTTTTTGTTGTAATTGGAGTAGGGTTAAAGAGTTGGTTAACAGCTGTATGTTTTTTAATTGGTGCATTATTTTCAGCATGTGCAGGTTTCATTGGTATGAGAGTTGCTACTAAAGCAAACGTAAGAACTGCAAATGCTGCAAAAGAAGGTGGAATGAATAAAGCACTTTCAATAGCATTTTCTGGTGGAGCCGTAATGGGAATGGCTGTTGTTGGATTAGGACTTTTAGGTGTTGGTGGACTTTATTTATATTTTAAGGATCCTTCCATAATTACAGGCTTCGGATTAGGTGCTTCATCAATAGCTTTATTTGCCCGTGTTGGTGGAGGTATTTATACTAAGGCGGCTGACGTTGGAGCTGACTTGGTTGGTAAAGTTGAGGCTGGTATACCAGAGGATGATCCAAGAAACCCTGCGGTTATAGCTGATAACGTTGGTGATAATGTTGGTGACGTTGCAGGTATGGGTGCAGACCTTTTTGAATCATATGTTGGGTCAATTATTTCAGCTATTACTTTAGGTGTAGTTTCTACTTATGTTACTAACCCAGTTAATGGGGCTCTTTTCCCATTAGTATTAGCATCACTTGGAATAGTTGCATCAATTATAGGAACTTTCTTTGTTAAAGGTGATGAAAATTCTGATCCCCATAAGGCTTTAAAATTAGGAACTTATGTAAGTAGTATTATAGTGGTTATTAGTGCATTCGTATTAAGTAGAATGTATTTTGGAAATTTAAATGCATTTTGGGCAATTACATCGGGATTAGTTGTTGGTTTAATAATTGGACAGATTACAGAAATATATACTTCAGGAGATTTTAATTCCGTTAAAAAGATTGCTAAGCAGTCTGAAACTGGTCCTGCAACAACTATTATTAGTGGTCTTGCCGTAGGAATGGTTTCAACGGCATATCCAATACTATTTATTTCTGCGGGAATTTTAGTAGCTTATAAATTCATGGGTCTTTATGGTATAGCTTTAGCAGCAGTGGGAATGCTTTCAACTGGTGGTATTACTATAGCGGTTGATGCCTATGGCCCTATAGCTGATAATGCTGGTGGTATAGCTGAAATGTGTGAACTACCTAAGGAAGTAAGGGGTATTACTGATAAGCTTGATGCAGTTGGAAATACTACTGCTGCTATGGGTAAAGGATTTGCAATTGGTTCTGCTGCACTTACTGCATTAGCACTTTTTGCATCATATTCAGAGGTTGCTGGTATAACTGGAATCAATATTCTTGACCCTAAGGTTGTTGTTGGTCTTCTTATCGGTGGTATGCTTCCATTCCTATTCTCTGCGATGACTATGGAATCAGTTGGTAAAGCAGCTAATGAAATGATAGAAGAAGTTAGAAGACAATTTAGAGAAATACCTGGCGTTATGGAAGGTAAAGCTAAGCCAGAATACGCTAAATGTGTTGATATAAGTACGGCTTCTGCATTAAAAGAAATGATGATTCCAGGAATAATGGCAGTACTAGCTCCTGTTGTAACTGGATTAATATTAGGAAAAGAAGCATTAGGTGGATTACTTGCTGGAGCATTAGTTACTGGTGTTCTTATGGCTATATTCATGGCAAACGCAGGTGGTGCATGGGATAATGCTAAGAAATATATTGAAGAAGGACATCATGGTGGAAAGGGAAGTGAACCTCATAAGGCTGCAGTAGTTGGTGATACTGTTGGTGACCCATTCAAGGATACTTCTGGACCATCAATCAATATCCTTATTAAGTTAATGACTATAGTTGCATTAGTGTTTGCTCCACTATTCAATTCACTGGGTAGTCTATTATAAGATATTTTGCAATAAAAGGAATACCCTATTCTATATGATTATATAGAATAGGGTATTTTTATATGCACAAAAAGGAAATCTAAATTTGGGAGGGTGTATAACTGAGGGTTATTTTATTCAAACTTTGGTGTATGGTATAATAAATCTATACAAATGAATGAAGAAAATTCACAACATTGAGATAAAATCCCATCTGTTTAGGAGGTCATAATATGAAAATTAAAATGGGTGTTATTGGGGTCATAGATACTGTTGAAAAAATAAAGAGAATTGTTCCAGAATTTCACAATCAAATTCAGGTTTCTTATTATCTTTATTCCAATAAAGATGAAATTTTTGATATTTTAAAGAAACATCAAGATAATCTAGATGTGTTATTATTTTCCGGAAGTTCTCCATATTTTTATGCAAAAAATAACAACATCTTGACTAAACCCTCTGTTTATGTTCCTCGAATTGCAACAAGTATATTTGAGACACTTTGGCTGATCAGAGATATGAATCTTGATTATACTAAAGCTAGTATTGATGTCTTAAATGAAAAGCACGTTAATGAGGTTCTAGACTCTTTAAATATTCCTAAGGACAATTTTTATGTAAAATCCGGTGACTATATTGATGATGGAAAACAACTATCTTCTTACATAGAAAACCTAGTACCATTTCATTATGATCTATGGAAGGATGGGAAGATAAGTGTAGCAATTACGAGTAACTCTATGGTGGCTAAAAAACTAAAATCTCTTGGGGTTCCGGTTTTTAGGCTTTATCCCACTATTCCATCCATTAGGGGTAGTATTAATAGAGCTATATATATATCCGATGTTGAAAGAATAAAAAGTACACAAATAGCTATTCAGATAGTGCGAATAAAGGATGATACTCAACGTAATGCCTTTGAATATGAATTCTTAAAAATTAAAAATCGTTTTGAAACCATACTTATAGAATATACCCAACAAAACTTTGGTTCGTTTTTTCCCTTTGGAAACAATGAATACCTAATATTTACCACAAGGGGAGCCTTAAATAGAAAAAGTATTGAAGAAAAGTTCAGTAAAATAATTGATCTGGAAAAGGATTTAAATATTTTATTTGCCTCTGGCATAGGCTATGGTAATACGGTCTATAAAGCGGAAACTAATGCTAGAATTGCTTTAACACATGCTATGAATGAAACTAATAGTTGTTGCTTTATTATAGAGCAAGATGGAGGTATTGTTGGGCCGCTAGGAAGTATGGATAATATTAATTTGTCATATAATTTGATAGTAAAGGATAAAAGAATTCAAAAAATAGCTGAGGATATAAATATCAGTCCCACCTATGTAGCTAAGATAAAGTCGATTATAGATCAGACGGGAAATGATATTATAGATTCCGAAGAGCTGGCCAGTTTCCTAGGCATAAGCCTACGTAGTTCAAGGAGAATCATAAACCAATTTTTAGATGGAGGATATGCTAAGGTGGTGGGAAAGGCAAGGCAATCTCCCACTGGTCGCCCTAGGAGGATAATAAAAATTGAAGTCTAAAGGGATTATTGTATAGGGTTTTCATAATATAACTTAAAGTCTATACTATGAAAACCCTATAATAGTTTTGAAGGGCAAAGTTCAAATAAATAGTTTTGCATAATCGAGAAACTGTGGTGAATTCATCGCAGTTTCTTTTAGTATTGCCCTTACTATAGTTAGGAAATTTAGAAAATTTTAAAGAGTAGAAGGATTTAAAAAATTAATGTCGAATTAAGTAATTAAAGACATGACCATAATATGTCACTAATAATTATTTAATAGGCTAGGAGGAGTAAAATGTTATTTATTAAAAATGGAAAAGTTGTGACGATGATTGGAGAAATAATACAAAGGGGAAGTATTGTCGTAAAAAATGGCAAAATACAAGCTATTGGGACGGATTTGGATATACCTGAAGGTGCCAATGTTGTTGACGCTGAGGGTAAGATTGTAATGCCAGGATTTATAGATGCCCATACACATTTAGGACTTAAGGAGAGTGCTATACAGTTTGAGGGTATTGATCACAATGAAACCAGTGATCCAATTACACCCCATATGAGGGGAATAGATGGGCTTAACCCTATGGACGATACTCTTAAAGAGGCCTATGAGGCAGGAATCACTTCTGTTGGAGCTGGACCGGGAAGTGCTAACGTCATTTGTGGTCAATTTGCTGCCATTAAGACCTATGGTAAACGTGTGGATAATATGATCATAAAAGATCCAATTGCCATGAAATGTGCTTTTGGAGAAAACCCGAAAAGAAATGGTAAAGAAAAGGGAAGAGCCCCGGTGACAAGAATGGGAATTTCGGCGTTATTTAGAGAAACCCTATATAATGCGGTTGAGTACAAGAAAAAATTGGATATAGCTAAAAAAGATCCTTCTAAGGCACCTGCATTCGATATAAAGATGGAGGCATTACTGCCGGTTATAAATAGAGAAATACCTTTAAAGGTACATGCCCATAGAGCTGATGATATCTTCACTGCCATTAGGATTGCCAAGGAATTCAATGTAAGGATAACTTTAGACCACTGTACAGAAGGACATTTGATCAAGGAAGAGCTTAGTAAGGAAGGCTATGATGTTATCGTTGGGCCAAGCCTAGGTCATTCAACAAAATTTGAATTGAAGAGCAAGTCCTTTGTCACACCTGGAGTGCTTAGTAAAGAGGGATTAAAAGTAGCTATAACAACGGACAGTCCGGTTATTCCCCTTCATTATCTTCCTATATGTGCTGCATTAGCTGTTAAAAAGGGAATGGATAGGACAGAGGCACTAAAGGCTATCACAATAAATGCCGCAGAAATTATGGGGATTTCAGATCGTGTTGGGAGCTTAGAAGTTGGTAAGGACGCTGATATTGTAATATGGGACGGAGACCCATTAGATATACAATCCTTGGTGGAGTGTACAATAATCAATGGGGAAATAGTATTTGAAAATAAACAATAATATCTATTTGAGGAAATTGCATAACTCTTACTTGGCAGAATTGCATAATATATATGGTATAGCCTTTGAGATTTTAAAACTACATGTGCTAGATGGTTTTTATAAAAAGTAATTATGCAATTTGCTCTATTAAATAAATAATTCGTAAATTTTCAAAAAAATGAAGGAATTTAGAAAGTTGTGTCGAAATAAGAGTTACAGTCGTGACAATAACATGACCGTAACATAACTGATCAAATTTCTAGAGGGGGAAAAAACATGTTAAAAGGAAAAATGAAAAAAATGCTGTCCCTTGCTATAGTAGTGGCTTTATGCTTCACTATGCTAGCAGGTTGTGGCGGAAGCAAAGCAGCTGGAAGCAAATCAGGTGAGAAGAAGGATGAATTAATTGTAGGTCTAGTGGCAGAACCAAAGATTTTAGATCCTCATCCAGTTAATGATGTACCTTCCGGTAACGCTTTGGTACAAATCTATGAATCATTAATTACTCAAGACGTGGATATGAATATCGAACCTCAACTTGCCGAATCTTGGAAGCAAATTGATGATTTAACCTGGGAATTTAAACTGAAAGAAGGAGTTAAATTCCATAATGGAGAGGAATTAAAGGCAAAGGATGTTAAGTTTTCCTTCCAAAGAGCAGCGGAAAGTGCAAGAATAGGCCATATCGTTGGTATGATAGATGCAGATAATATTGAGATTGTAAATGACTATACAGTTCGTATTCCTACCAAGGAGCCATTTTCTGCATTGCTACCTAGCCTATGTCATACGGGAGCTATGATTTTAAATGAGAAGGCTGTTACAGAAGCAGGGGAAGCTTATGGGGATAATCCTGTGGGAACTGGTCCATTCAAATTTGTTGAATGGAAGAGAGGCGACAGCTTAACCTTCGAAAGATTCGATGATTATCATGGTGATAAAGCAGGAGTTAAGAAATTGGTTATGAGGATTATTCCTGAAAGAACAAATAGAGTAATTGAACTTGAAACAGGTGGTATAGATGTCTGTTATGATGTAGGTGCAAATGACATCAAGAGATTAGAAGAAAATGAAGATATAGATGTTTATAGAAAAATTAGTTTTTCAACAAGTTATTTAGGATTAAACTGCACTAAGGATCCATATAGCGATATCAAAGTACGTAAAGCGATTAACTATGCACTTGATGTAGATGCAATTGTGGATTCTGTACTTAAGGGTATTGGAACTGTTGCCAAGGGGCCAATGACACCAAATGTGCCGGGAGCAAAAACGGATTTAGTACAATATGGATATGATTTAGAAAAAGCTAAACAATTATTAAAAGAAGCTGGGTATGAAAATGGATTTAAAACAGAGCTTTGGACTAATGAGAATAAAGACCGTATAAATATGGCTGAGATAATTCAGGCTCAATTAAAAGAAGTTGGAATTGAAGTTGAAGTTAAGATTCTTGAATGGGGTGCTATGTTAGAAGGCCTAAATAATAAGGATCACCAAATGTTCATTTTAGGATGGGGTAATAGTACAGGTGATCCAGATACAGGTTTATATGCTCCATTCCATTCATCAAAGCATGGAAAAGGTGGTAACAGAGTATGTTATACAAATAAACGGGTTGATGAATTATTGGATTTAGGTAGAAAGACCTTTGATACTGAAAAAAGAAATGAAATTTATGACGAAGTACAACAAATTGTTTATGATGAAGCAGCTTGGTCATTATTATACAACAAAGAGGTTGTTATGGCTGTTAAAAAAGAAGTAAAGGGTCTTAAGGTATGGCCAAATAGTAAGCATAGATTTGATTCCGTTCACTTTGAATAATTTATAAGAAGTCCCCTAAATATGGGGACTTAGTATTCTCATATTTAGGAGACATTAATGGGTGAGGAAATTGCATAACTCTGACTTGGCAGAATTGCATAATATATATGGTATAGCTTTGTGACTTTTGAAACTATATATATTATATGATTTCTGTAGAAAGTAATTATGTAATTTGCTCAGGTAAAAGGGGGTAAATTAGTGCATAAATATATATTTAGGAGATTGCTTTTATTAATCCCTGTACTTCTTGGGGTAACATTTATCGTATTTACCTTAATGTACATTACGCCAGGTGATCCAGCGGCTATTATGCTGGGTGAGGATGCACCTCAGGAGGAAGTAGAAAGGCTCAGAACAGAGCTAGGGTTAGATAAGCCTTTTATAGTTCAGTATGGACGTTTTGTTGGTAATATAGTTCTTCATGGAGATTTTGGTAAATCATATGTTACTAAAAGACCGGTTTCACAAGAGATTTTTGCACGCTTTCCAGCAACGTTAAAATTAGCGGCAGCGGCTGTATTCGTTTCTGCCGGTATTGGAATACCCTTAGGTATTATATCTGCTACTAAGCAATATTCAATAATCGATAACGTTTCTATGGTGTTTGCCTTGATCGGGGTTTCTATGCCTAATTTCTGGCAAGGTTTAATTTTGATTATGATTTTTTCACTTCATTTGGGTTGGCTTCCCGCTTCGGGCTTTAGTGGGTTCAAATATATAATTTTACCCGCATTGACTATTGGGACTAGTTCTGCCGCAATTATAACTCGTATGACGCGATCAAGTATGCTTGAGGTTGTTAGACAAGATTATATAACCACAGCTAGGGCAAAGGGTCAAAAAGAAAATAAAGTTATCAATAAGCATGCATTAGGTAATGCTTTAATTCCTATTATTACAGTTGTTGGATTGCAATTTGGACATCTACTGGGGGGAGCTGTATTAACTGAATCAATTTTTGCTGTTCCAGGAGTAGGAAGATTGATGGTTGAATCTATAAAATGTAGAGATTTTCCAATGGTTCAAGGTGGGGTGCTTTATATTGCCCTATGTTTCTGTATAGTAAATTTATTGGTTGACATTTTATATGCCTTTGTAGATCCGAGAATAAGGTCACAATATCGTTAAAAGGGAGGCATTTTATGGAAGCGAAATTGGATAATAAAAATAGAGCCAGAGTACGTAATAAAAAAAGAAGCCAATGGGTAGAAATAGGAAGGCGACTTAAGAAAAATAAAGCAGCCATGTTTGGGTTATCAATAATACTTTTACTTATCTTAACAGCGATCTTTGCAGATTTTATTGCTCCATATCATTATGCAAAGCAAAGTTTAAAGGATGCTTTACAGACTCCAAGCTCAGCACATTGGTTTGGAACTGATGAATTCGGACGGGATATATTCACTCGTGTTGTATATGGGGCTAGGATATCATTAATGGTGGGCATTTTAGCCGTTGGTATAGCTATGATCATCGGTGGGGCCTTAGGTGCCATTGCCGGTTTCTATGGAGGGAAACTGGATAATATAATCATGCGTTGCATGGATGTACTTCTAGCTATTCCATCAATTCTATTGGCAATTGCTATTGTTGCCTCGTTAGGGCCCGGATTAGCCAACTTGATGATTGCGGTTGGGATATCAAATATACCGAGATATGCACGTATCATGAGGGCTTCAATATTATCCGTTAGAGATCAGGAATATATTGAGGCATCTAAATCAGTCGGCGCAAATGACTTTGCAATTATAGTTAAGCATATTATTCCAAACTGCTTAGCGCCGGTTATTGTACAAGCGACACTTGGTGTTGCGTCTGCCATCTTATCATGTGCAGGACTCAGCTTTATTGGTTTAGGTATTAATCCACCTACACCGGAGTGGGGTTCAATGCTCTCTAGAGGAAGGGATTACATAAGGGATTGTTGGCATATAACTGCTTTTCCAGGTCTGGCAATAATGATTACTATTTTTTCATTGAACCTATTAGGTGATGGATTAAGAGACGCCTTTGATCCAAAGCTGAAGAATTAATTAAAGATATTCGACTTCTTTTTTAAAAAAATTTATACATATAAGTTGGTATCTATAGATAGGAGTAGGGACTATGGCAGAAGGAAAAAAACTATTGGAAATAAAAGATCTTACTGTGCATTATGTAACCGATGATGGAGTAGTTCGTGCATTAGAGGATATGAATGTTGAGATAGGTTACGGAGAGACCTTAGGTTTTGTTGGGGAAACGGGAGCTGGAAAAACCACAACTGCTAAGAGTATAATGCGTTTACTTCCAGATCCGCCTGCAAAGATATTAAGTGGTGAAATCATCTTTGAAGAAAAAGATTTACTCAAAATGTCAATAAAGGATATGCGTGATATACGTGGAGATAAGATTTCGATGATATTCCAAGATCCCATGACTGCACTGAATCCAGTTATGACAGTAGGTGAACAGATTGCAGAGGGTATCATGCTGCATCAGAGTCTGAAAAAAGAGGAAGCTTTTATTAAAGCCGATGAAATGCTTGAAACTGTTGGAATTAAAAGCCTTCGTTCCAAGGATTATCCACATCAGTTCAGTGGGGGTATGAAGCAAAGAGTTGTAATTGCCATGGCATTGGCATGTAATCCAAAACTCCTAATTGCCGATGAGCCTACCACTGCTTTAGATGTTACTATACAAGCCCAAGTGCTTAAGTTAATGCAGGAATTAAAGGAAAAGTACAAAACATCAATGATCATGATTACCCATGACCTAGGTGTTGTCGCTGAAGTTTGTGATAAAGTCGCTGTCATTTATGCAGGTAATGTTGTGGAGTACACCGATAAAAGAAAATTGTTTACAAATCCAAGTCATCCCTATACAGTAGGACTATTTGGATGTATACCAGACGTGTTTTCTGATGATGAGGAATTATCGCCAATAACGGGGTTGATGCCAGACCCCACAAATTTGCCAAGTGGATGTCCGTTCCATCCGAGATGTCCTAAAGCAATGGATAAATGCTCAAAAGAAAAGCCAAGCAATATAGAAATAGATGATAATCACTTTGTAAAATGTTTTCTATTTGAAAAATAAAGAAATAAGGACATATGGCTTAAATCTAGGGGTGAAATGAATGACTGAAAAGCTTTTGGAAATAAAAAACTTAAAAAAGCACTTTAAAACCAGTAAAGGGATGCTTCATGCAGTAGATGATGTCAACTTTGATATACATAAGGGTGAAACCCTAGGATTAGTTGGTGAATCAGGTTGTGGTAAATCCACAACTGGAAGAGTCATATTAAGATTGCTAGAGGCGACAGATGGTGAAGTAATATTTGATGGTCAAGATATTTTAGAATTTGATAAAAATCAGATGAGAGAAGCAAGGAAGAAGATGCAAATCGTATTTCAAGATCCCTATGCATCCCTTGATCCAAGAAAGACGGTATTTGAATGTATAGCGGAGCCGTTAATGGTGAATAAAGTATATAGCAAAAAGTTAGATTTAGAGGATAGGGTTTATGAGCTTATGGATACAGTTGGATTAGCAGATAGACTGGTTAATGCTTATCCCCATGAATTAGATGGAGGGAGACGTCAAAGGGTCGGTATAGCAAGAGCGCTTGCTTTAAATCCCACTTTTATTGTCCAAGATGAGCCAGTATCTGCACTAGATGTATCTATACAGGCTCAAATACTAAACTTAATGCATAAGCTTCAAAAAGAATTGGGATTAACCTATTTATTTATATCCCATGACCTAAGTGTTGTTAAACATGTAAGTGATAGAATTGCAGTAATGTATCTTGGGAAAATAGTAGAATTATCTGATTATAAATCTATTTTCGATGATCCTTTGCATCCCTATACACAGGCATTATTATCGGCAATTCCTGTTCCTAAAATTGATATTGAAAGGGAACGTATTATATTGGAAGGGGATGTTCCAAGTCCAATAGATCCCCCCGAGGGATGTAGATTTTATGGCCGCTGTCGTTATAGGAAAGATATATGTAACGAAGAGACACCTAAACTTAAGGAACTAAAAAAAGATAGATTTGTTGCATGTCATTTTGCAGGAAAATTTGATGGATTGGAGGTATAGGTATGAAAGTAGATATGGAATATACAATAAAAACCCTGTATAAGTATTTGGACATTCCAAGTCCTAGTGGTTATACTACAGATATTATTAGTGAAGCCGAGAAGGAATTTCAGACCATGGGTATTCCCACTAAAGTAACCAATAAGGGAGCATTAATCGCCACAATACAAGGTGAAAATGATGAAGAGCATATAACTATTTCTGCCCATGTTGATACCTTGGGGGCAATGGTAAAACAGATTACCAGTGACGGTAGATTGAAATTTCATAGAATAGGTGGGGGTTCTTGGAATGCAATAGAAGGTGAGAACTGTCATGTTATTACCGATAATGGTAAAAAATACAGAGGTTCCATCGTACCAAGACAAGCTTCGTCCCATATTTATGGTGAGGCAGCTTACACGACCCTTCGAGATGAAAAGAATATGCTTGTTAGAATAGATGAAAGAGTACATTCAAAGGAAGACGTTCTTGCCCTAGGTATTAATGTAGGAGATTTCATTTATATGGATACCCGTACGGAAATCACCAGAAGTGGATTTTTAAAGACAAGATATATTGATGATAAATCTGCCGTAGCAATTGTTTTCGCTATATGTAAATATCTAAAAGAAAATAATATAAAGCCTAAGTACACCACTCATTTCTTCCTAAGCAACTATGAGGAAGTTGGACATGGAGTTTCTGCCATGCCTGAGAAAACAAAGGAATTTATTGCAATAGATATAGGAACCGTCGGTGAAGGGCAGGAATCAGATGAATATAGCGTCTGTATTGCCGCAAAGGATAATAAAGGGCCCTATGACTTCGAGCTAAGAAATAAATTAGTAAATATTGCAAAGAAGTATAATATTAATTATAAAGTAGATGTATACAATAGATATGGCTCAGATGCTACTGCGGCTGTTCATCAAGGCTTTGATGTCAAATTCGCGTGTATAGGTCCAGGAGTTGATGGAACACACCATTATGAAAGAACCCATATTGAATCCATAGAAAACAATATAGAATTGTTGATTAAATATATCACTGAATAATATCTAAAACATCATATGCTTAAATCAAATATAAAAGCGACCAATTTTGGTCGTTTTTATATTTGATTTAAGCATATGAAAAAATATAAAATTAAATTTTTTACCATGAAAATAAAGCTAAAGGTAATTATAGAAGTATAAATCATAAAAATTTAGAAAAAATAAACATTATGGAGGTGGATGAAATGAAAACAATAGGAATTCAAAAAGAACTCAATGAAATCGGGGAGACTTTAACACTGCATGGGTTTAAGGTAACAAATATGCTTGACACAGATGAAAAACTAGATGCTATTATATATTACAATGACGAAAGTAACTTGAATACTGAGTACGAGATAAAAAATTTAAATTCATGCCCCAAGAATGAAAAAGTATTAAAAATCAATGCGGCTAAAACAAATATAGATGATATTATGAAAATTTTGAATAACTTAAGGTAATAATAATGTAAATAGAATACCATCTATGATATAATACAGATGGTATTTTCTACTAATTGTAAGTAAAAAATTATACACCTATAATAGGAGGGATAGCTTTGGTATCTAAGGAAATTCTCCTGGAGTTCATGAGAGAACAAGCATATAATCCCATGTCAGACTCGGAATTAGCTAATGTTTTCGATATGAAAAGTGAGGAAATGGGATATTTTTTAAATTTACTAAAGGAAATGGAAGACGAAGGAGCAGTTATTAAAACTAAAAAGAATAGATATGCTATTCCTGAAAGAATGAATTTAGTAGTTGGTAGACTTCAATGTTCACAAAAAGGATATGGATTTCTTATTCCCGATAATACAGAGCTAAGCGATGTCTTTATAGCAGCAAGTGATTTAAATGGTGCTATGCATAATGATAGGGTTATAGCAAGGATTGAAAAGGGAATTATAGACGGAAAAAGATCAGAGGGCGAAATAATAAGAATATTGGATAGAGCCAATAAAGAAATTGTAGGAACCTTTGAAAGTAGTAAAAATTTTGGATTTGTAGTATCCGATGATAAAAGGATTAATTACGATATATACATACCGAAAAGTGAAGTGAACGGGGCTAAGGATGGTTATAAAGTAGTAGCTGAGATAACTAGATGGCCAAAGGCTAGAAGAAACCCTGAGGGTAGGGTAGTAGAGGTGCTAGGTCATAAAGATGATGTAGGTACAGATATATTATCAATAATTAGAAAGTATAAACTCCCTGAGAAGTTTCCTAAGAAGGTTTTAAGGGAGGCGGATAATATACCCGATACAGTTTCCCAGGAGGAAATAGCTAAACGAAGGGACCTTAGGGATATGAATATAGTAACCATTGATGGAGCAGATGCTAAGGACTTAGACGATGCTATTTCAGTGGAAGAACTCCCAAATGGTAACTATAGGCTTGGAGTATATATCGCAGATGTAACATATTATGTAAAGGAAGGTAGCCCTCTAGATAAAGAAGCCTTAAAAAGAGGAACCAGTGTCTATCTAGTTGATAGAGTAATCCCTATGCTGCCAAAAAGACTTTCTAATGGGATATGTAGTTTAAACCCTAATGTGGAAAGATTGACCATGTCTATTTTCATGGAGATAGATAGTACTGGTAAGGTAGCGAATCATGAAATCTTTGAGGGAGTAATAAAGACTAAGGAAAGAATGACATATACCGACGTCTCAGATATATTGGAAAAGGAAGACCCTGAGCTTATTAAAAGATATGATTATCTTGTAGAAGATTTTAAATTAATGAAAAAATTAGCTATGATACTTTCAAAAAGAAAGAACAGAAGGGGAAGCATTGATTTCGATTTTCCAGAAAGCAAAATAATATTAGATGCTGATGGAAAGCCTACTGAAATAAGAAAAGCCGAAAGAAGAATAGCTAATAGAATCATTGAAGAATTTATGATTGTATGTAATGAAACTATTGCTGAACACATGTATTGGTTAAAGATTCCATTTGTCTACAGAGTACATGAAATACCGGATTCAGAAAAAATATCAAACTTTAATAAGTTTATACATAATTTTGGTTATCATCTTAAGGGAACTTCAGAGGAAGTCCATCCAAAAGCATTACAGGATCTTCTAAGAATAATTGAAGGAAAAAAGGAAGAGCATATTATAAGTACTCTTATGCTTAGATCCCTTAGACAAGCAAGATATTCTCCGGAAAATCTTGGGCATTTTGGTTTGGCTTCAAATTACTATTGTCACTTTACTTCTCCTATTAGAAGATATCCTGACCTTCAGATACACAGAATAATAAGGGAGATGCTTCATGAAAAATTAAATCAAAATAGGATATCTAAACTTAAGGGAATAGTCGCAAACTCATCGGATCAATCATCTCAGAGGGAAAGAGTCGCCGTAGAGGCAGAAAGGGAAACCGATGATTTGAAAAAAGCAGAATATATGTCGTATCATATTGGAGAAGAGTTTGATGGTATAGTATCAAGTGTGATTTCATTTGGGATGTTTATAGAATTAGAGAACACAATCGAAGGGCTAGTTAGAATAAGTACACTGGTAGATGACTATTATATATTTGATCGTGAAAATCATCTTTTTAGAGGAGAAAGAACTAACAAAACCTTTAGGATAGGTGATGAAGTAAGAATAAAGGTTGTTAAAGTAGATATAGCTCAAAAAGAAATTGACTTTGTTATAGTAAAATAATTAAAAAAGTCTATAGACTTTTTTAAAGTCACAAGTCATATGTTCCAAGTTGCAAGGGTTTAGGTCATTTTCTGAGGTGTTCATAAACACCTAAATTATTTAGCAATCGATATTAAGTGTCGGTTGCTTAAAATTTGTGTTATTATTTATATGGATAACTGCTTAAACTTTAAAGGATTTTGAGGGATTATATAGGGAGGCGTAGTAATGGATTATAAGTTAGTAGTAACTGATATGGATGGGACTTTACTTAATAGTCAAGGAAAGGTTTCGGAGGAAAACAAAGAGGTTTTGAATAATTTACAGGATCAAGGAGTTCATATTGCTGTGGCTACGGGGCGTATATATACTTCTGCGAGAGTTTTTGCTAAATATTTGGGGATTAAAACACCGATTATAGCTTGTAATGGAGCAATTGTTAGGGAAATAGATGAAAATGAGCCCTTGTATGAAACACATATAGATAAAGAGGATAGTATTAGAATCGTAGATATTTGTCGTAAGTACGGTGTATACTTTCATTTCTATACAGATAATACATTTTATACAGAAAAGTTAACAAAAAGTGCCTTGAAATATTCAGAATGGAATAAAACCTTGAAGGAGGAAGATAGGATTAATCTGGAATTAGTAGGGAATCCCTATGATGTTGTCGGTGATATAAATACAAGGATATATAAGTTTTTGATACTTGATGAGGATGAGATTTTACTTAAAAAAATGCGCAAAGAGTTTGAAGAGATACAAGGTATTGAATGCTGTAAGTCGAGGTACGATAATTTGGAAATAATGAATAAAGGGGTACAAAAGGGTACAGCAGTAAAAAATCTAGCTGAGTCATTGGGAATTAAGAGAGAGGAAGTTATTTGTATAGGTGATAATGAAAATGATATAAGTATGTTAAAATATGCAGGTCTTGGAATAGCCATGGGTAATGCAGAAGAAATCGTTAAGGAAACGGCAGATTATGTAACAGATATCAATGATAATAGTGGAGTGGCAAAGGCCCTTAAAAAATTTTTATTTAGAACATAGGTTTAATAATTTATTGGTATAAATTATAGAAAAGATATATATGTTGACATTGTACGACTTATATGTTAAAATAGTTTTTGCATCTAAATTAGATATGAAGTTGGTGCTAAGTATGGCTAAGGTAAGGGTAATAGCAAATAATAAAAAGGCAAGACATGAGTACTTCATTGAAGAAACCTATGAAGCAGGGATTGCCCTAAAAGGAACAGAAGTTAAATCCATAAGGTTAGGCAAGGCAAATTTAAAGGATGGCTACGCTGAGATAAAGGATGGTGAAGTTATTCTTCATAACGTCCATGTAAGTCCCTATGAGCAAGGGAATATTTTTAATGTAGATCCTACTAGACCTAGGAAGTTATTGCTTCATAAAAGAGAAATTAGAAAGCTTATAGGTTATATTACTCAAAAAGGTTATACACTTGTACCCTTGCAGTTGTATCTAAATGATAGAGGACTGATCAAGCTACAGCTTGCTGTGGCGAAGGGTAAGAAGCTATATGATAAAAGAGATACTATAGCTAAAAAAGATGCACAAAGAAGAATACAAAAAGAACTTAGGCAAAGACAGAAAATGTATTAATGTTGATTCTCGAAGGGACTTTAGTCGTCTTTGATTACTTGGGGGCGTAATGGTTTCGACGGGGGTATGGAGTCATAAGTAGCGAGCCGTGTTTTTGCTTGGGGTACACGTTAAAGAACTGGGCACTTAAATATAAACGCAGATAATAATAATTACGCTTTAGCTGCCTAAGGGCGGCTCGTCCCTCCTAGGCCTACCGGCCGCTTAGGACTGGACGACATTATGCCGGGAACCGCTATTAGGGTTGTCTCGACCTATTAGTGTATAATTGAGGCTGGTCAGAAGGATAGCCTGTCATTGGGCGATCCCGAAGACGAGATAACAAAATAATGACTGCGCTCGGAGAAGCTTGTGGTAAAGTGCTTTCGGACAGGGGTTCGATTCCCCTCGCCTCCACCAATAGAAAAAAACCATGATTCAAATTGTTTGAATCATGGTTTTTTATATGTTCAAAACTCCTTGTGGCAAGGAGAAGTTTCCTTTGCCACGTAGAAATAGAGTAACATAGTAATGTGGGATAATTTATTCCAAGGCAAAAAAGAGAAAAAATGGCAAAGGGACGTTTTGTTTGACGCGTAGATAGAAATAGAGTAATATAGTAATGGGTGGTAATTTATGCCAAGAAAAAAAAGAGAAAAGAGCAGTACAGGGATATATCATATTATGATTAGGGGAATAGACAAGAGAGATATATTTATTGACGATGAAGATAGAGAGAGGTTTGTGTCATATTTAGTTAAGGCAAAAGAAAAAGGCAAGTATGAAATCTATGGTTATTGTCTAATGGATAATCATGTACATATCCTAATTAAAGAGGGAATTGAAGAAATAGGCAAATCAATTAAAAGAATAACTGTAGGCTATGTACAGTTTCACAATATGAAATATCAGCGTACAGGACATTTATTTCAGAATAGGTATAAGAGTGAGAAAGTAGAAGACGATTCATATTTCTTAACTGTACTACGATATATCCATCAAAATCCATTAAAGGCAGGAGTGACATCGGATTTAGATGGCTATAAATGGAGTAGCTATAGATATTATATTCAGCAGTCAAAGGAGAAACTAGTTGACATAGATAAGGCAAAAGAATACTTTGAAGATCAAAGTAGATTAATAGAATTTATGAATACAAGCAATAAGGATAAATGTCTTGAATATGAAGTGAGAGCTAAATATGCAGATGAAGAATTAAGGCAAAAAATATTAGAGATATATGATCCTATATTAATTAAGGAATTAAGTAAGCAAGAAAGAGATAATTTAATTAAAAAAATAAAAGAAGTTACAGGAGTCAGTAATAGGCAGCTGAGCAGGGTACTAGGAATTGGACGAGGGATAGTAGAGAGGGCTACTTTAAAGGGGAAATAAAATGACAAAGTATTTAAGAGTGGCAAACGAAACGTCCCCAAGCCATTCTGTTAAAGTTGTACAATATATAATTTATTAGTAAAATTTATAATATATAGGGGGAGAGAGCATGAAAAAAATTTTTTGGATCACTATTTTAATATCATTAGTACTAAGTACTATAGCATTTGCTGAAAATGATATAAAAATTTATATTGATGGGGAAAAAATTGAATTCGATTTAGAATCAGGGGCACCTTTTATCGATGAAAATAGCAGAGTGCAAGTGCCTTTTAGAATTGTAATGGAGAAGTTTGGTAGTGAAGTGAGTTGGGATGGCGAAAAAAAAGAAGCTACAGCTAAAAAAGATAATGTTATAGTAAAAGTGCCAATCGAACAACCATATATTTATAAAAATGATGAAAAGATAGATAGTGATACAGTAGCTATTATAAAAAATGGAAGAACTTATTTACCCATTAGAGTTGTTTTAGAAGCTTTTGGAGCAGAAATTGTATGGAATAACAATAATAAGGCAGTAACAATATTTAGAAATGAATCAGTTAAGCAAGAAAAACGTGGTAATTTGATTGGAAATTATGGACAAGTAGTCAAATATGACAATTATGTTATTTATTCTAATTTTGTTAAAGATATACCTCTTACTCGTGAGAATTTAGCAGATGGCACAAAAAAAATATTAGTTAATATTG
This sequence comes from Maledivibacter sp., assembly GCA_025210375.1. Classification (NCBI taxonomy): domain Bacteria; kingdom Bacillati; phylum Bacillota; class Clostridia; order Peptostreptococcales; family Caminicellaceae; genus Maledivibacter; species Maledivibacter sp. Next base: position 21,198 of record JAOASB010000017.1, read on the forward strand.
TGAATGAAGATTTTTCTAATCTTAATGTAGTAGATGGCTGGTTATATTATCTTATAGGAGATTATTTTGGAGAACAAAAACTTTATAGAATAGATATAGATGGTGATAATAAAAAATTACTCATGAAAGGAAAAATTAGGGACTTACAGGTAGTTGATAATAATATATATTACAAAACAGAAGAAAATGAAATATTTAGAATGGATATAAATGGTAAAAATCCGAAGAAATTATTGAACTCTGAACATTGGTTTAATATGATAGTTACAGATGGTTGGATTTATATATTGGAGCATCATGAAAAGAGTTCATTACGAAAATTATATAGAATAAATATTGATGGTACTGAAATGCAAACAATAAAAGAAGCAGAAGATATTTCGAAATTTTCAATCGATGGTAAATTCATCTATTTTACAAACTCAGATGAACATAGTATTTATAAAATGAAAAAAGATGGGAGGGATGTTACTGAAATATTAAACGATATTACAGCTGGAGTTTTTTGGTTTAATGTTTACGATAATTGGATTTATTATAGACATAAAAATGGAGGAAGAATATATAAAGTGCGAACAAATGGAACTGATAGTATGTTATTGGTAGATGAAGTAACAAATTATTGTTTTGATATTATTGATGATTGGATTTATTATGACTTATATGATGGGTGTACTCTTTATAGAGTAAAAAATGACAATAGTATCAATCAGCAAATTAGAGCATGCTATAATGATGTTAAAGAGTATACGAATGAAGAAATTATCAGTATGATAGATAGTAGTAACAATGAAGAGTCAAAAGATATTGAAGAAATAAAAAACGAAGAATATACTAAAGAACAAATTGATTATTTTATAGATATTGCTTTAAAGGTAGAGTTTAATCCTAATGATCATCCTGATGGTATGGTTAAAAAATGGATTAAAAATCCTAAAATAAAAGTTTTTGGTTCACCTAATAAAGAAGATATAGAAACATTAAATCAAGTGATTAATGAAATAAATGGTTTAAATAATTCAATTGAAATATCATTTGATGATACATATTACAATATGGAAATTTTCTTTATTGTTTATGATAATCTAAAATTACCCTAGTAAAATAATTGAAACCTCCCCTAGAGGAAATATAAAATATCCCTATGAAACTTCATAGGGAGGCTGAGGGGATGATTAGTTTAGTGGAAAAACAAGAGATAATTTTAGCACA
>JAOASB010000018.1 GCA_025210375.1 Maledivibacter sp.
ATCAAGAGCGGCTACAGACAATGGATGGATTGACCATGCATTACAAGTAGGACAAACAGGAAAAACAGTTAGACCAAGGATATATGTAGCTTGTGGAATATCAGGAGCTATACAGCATTTAGCAGGAATGCAGGATAGTGACTTTATAATAGCTGTAAATAAGGATTCAGGTTCTGCAATTATGAAGGTTGCTGATCTAGGATTAGTAGGGGATTTAAATAAAATTGTTCCTGAATTAACAGCTCAAGTTAAGGCTATGAACATAGCTTAATATATTAAATCTTGTTAGTTAAAACAGCTGACCCAATTAGGGCAGCTGATTTTAATGATATAAAAGTTTATGGTTCAAATATCAAACTAAATTTATTATTATAAAATATTTATAGTAATATACAATAATGGAGGAATAGAAAATGAGAGATGTAGTAATTGCTAGTGCTGTAAGAACACCAATTGGAGCTTTTGGTGGTGCATTAAAGGATGTACCAGCTGTTGAACTTGGAACTATTGTTGTAAAGGAAGCATTGGAGAGAGCTGGCGTTAATCCAGCCGATGTTGATGAAGTTATAATGGGTCATGTATTACAAGCAGGGCAAGGACAAAACACAGCAAGACAAATTTCTGTAAAATCTGGTATACCAGTTGAAGTACCAGCTTTCGCTGTTAACAAGGTTTGTGGTTCTGGATTAAGAGTTGTATCATTAGCAGCTCAATGTATTAAGGCTGGAGACGCAGACATTATTGTTTGTGGAGGAACTGAAAATATGTCTAAGTCACCATATGTTTTACCTAACGAGAGATGGGGACAAAGAATGGGTAATGGAAAAGTAGTAGATGTAATGATCAATGATGGTCTATGGGATGCTTTCAATGATTACCATATGGGTATAACAGCTGAAAATGTAAACGAAAAATATGGTGTAACTAGAGAAGATCAAGATGAATTAGCACTTAATTCTCAACTAAGAGCTGAAAAAGCTGTTAAAGAAGGTAGATTTAAAGATGAGATAGTTCCAGTAGTTGTTAAAACAAGAAAAGGTGAAGTAGTAGTAGATACTGATGAGTATCCTAAATTTGGTATGACTGCTGAAAAACTAGCAAAATTAAGACCAGCTTTCAAAAAAGATGGATCAGTTACTGCGGGGAATGCATCGGGAATCAACGATGGAGCAGCAGCTTTTGTGGTTATGAGTGCAGAAAAAGCTAAAGAATTAGGAGTTACACCAATAGCTAAAATTCGTTCATATGGTTCAAAGGGAGTAGATCCTTCAATCATGGGAGTTGCGCCTATTGGAGCTTGTCAAGTGGCCCTTGATAAAGGTGGTTTAACAATAGAAGATATCGATCTAATAGAGTGTAATGAAGCTTTTGCTGCACAAAGTGTTGCAGTATCAAGAGAATTAGGATTTGATAAATTCATGGATAGAGTAAACGTTAATGGAGGAGCTATTGCCCTTGGTCATCCAATTGGCTGTTCAGGTGCAAGAATTCTTGTTACACTAATTCATGAAATGCAAAAGAGAGATTCTAAAACTGGTTTAGCTACACTTTGTATAGGTGGCGGAATGGGAACTAGTTTAATCGTAGAAAGAGACTAATAGTATTGTAGAACAATATTCAAAATAAAATGTAAACCAATAAAATCCTTAATGTTTAATTAAGGGTTTTTATTGGTTTGAATAATAAGTAAAGCTGAGATGATTATGATGACTGATAAAAGAAGTATAGGCATATTTGTAACGCTTATTAGTTGTTTGATTTGGGGATTTTCTTTTGTAAGTTCGAAGGCTTTATTAGATTATATGACTCCAACAATTATGGCATTTTTACGATATGCTATTGCAACGGTTTTTCTATTTATTATTTTAAAGATCACTAAAGTAAAGGAAGGTATAAAGCCAAAACATATATTAAAGATTGCTGTAAGTGGTACTTTGGGAATAACCTTCTATTTTTATTTAGCAATTGTTGCATTGAGAAGTATATCTGTATCAATGGTAGGTTTATTTAATGGAGCTATACCTATTCTCACATTAGCAGTAGAAGTTATATTTTTAGGAAAGCAAGTGACTAAAAGAATATTATTTGCTTTTTTGCTTTCCGCCTCTGGCATATTTATGACTGTCATGGAATCAAATACACTGATGATGGGAAATAGTTGGATTGGGTATGTTTTTATGGTACTGGCTATCATGAGTTGGATAGCATATACGTTTATAACTCCACAGTTGTTGAAGGAATATTCGAGTATTAACGTTTTATTTTACCAGACTTTATTTGCAACAATTTCTTTGTTTCCATTTGCAGCAATTGGGATACATAATATTAGTAATTTTTGGGAAATAGTTTGTTTGAATAATGTAATTGGAAATTTACTTTTTTTAGGTATCTTTTGCTCTGCTATTTCATATTATTTGTATGTTGTCGGCCTTGATTTTTTAGGTAGTTCAACAACAGCAATATTTATGAATTTTATACCCATGGTTTCTATGATTGGTGCGTATTTCATCTTAGATGAAGCCATTACACCTATAAAGTTTATTGGTTTATGTGTAGTAATAGCATCAATAATATTAGTCAATTTTGATGGTTCAAAAAAATGGGAAAAGGCAAAGAAAAAATTAGTTTAGATGTAATATATCATTGTTTCTTACTGTTATTAAGTTATGGGAAGGAATGTTTTTTATGAAGCATATAAATGATTGGCATGATAAATCAATAGCGAGTACAACCGTTGAAGCCTTTAAAAAGAATCTATTTGATGCTATATACTTTGAAACCAGTGGGGAAGCCCTTGAATATATATCACAGTATATTGATAAAAATAGTAACATTGCATTTGGCGGATCGGTAACTATAAGGGATTTAGGTGTTAGGGAATTGGCAAGAAATAAAGGGGCTAATATTGTAGATCATGCACAAGCCGGTTTGTCTCCAGAGGAGAAAATGGAAACCATGAGGGCTGAGCTTATGAGCGATGTTTTCATATGTAGTAGTAATGCCGTGACATTAGACGGAAAGTTAGTAAATTCAGATGCAATTGGGAATAGAGTGGCTGCTATGTCCTTTGGTCCCAAAAAGGTTATTGTGGTGGTAGGAACTAATAAAATATGTAGGGATGAAGAAGCGGCATTAGAAAGAATAGAATATGAAGCAGGCCCTAAAAATGCAAAAAGATTGAATCTAAATACACCATGTACAAAAATAGGTAGATGCATGAATTGTAATAATGAATCCAGAATATGTAGGATTTATTCCATACTTAGAAGGAAACCTGTATATACGGATTTTGAAGTAGTTATAGTTGGAGAAAAGTTAGGCTTTTAATTGATTTCAAATTTATTAAGAATATATGCAATACATTTTAGTGGAGCCAGGAGAGAACTCATTTTTGGCTCATTTTTTTTGTAAAATCTTAATAGTATCAAAATAGATACTATATCACATTAAAGTGCGTACTTGAATTAATGAAAGAGTTTAGTTAAAATCATATCATGATAAGAAAAATGTAAATAATTTTGTTAATATGTCGATGACATTGAGATGTATTTTAGTAGATTATGGAATTAGTTATATAGAAGATA